>JACCXW010000260.1 GCA_013696785.1 Geodermatophilaceae bacterium
GCCCGGACCGGTTCGCCGGCCGCTCACGGGTGGTGCGCCGGCGGCCCGTGGACCACCCGGGCTTGCAGCCTGCGACCCGAGCTCTCTGCGGTCTGGTATCCGACGGCGCGCGTCCCGATCGACGCGCTTGTGCAGTTACTGAGGCGGCAGTATACGGCCGGCGGGAGGGGGATGGTGGGCGACACTGGACTCGAACCAGTGACCTCTTGCATGTCAAGCAAGTGCTCTAACCAGCTGAGCTAGCCGCCCGCCGTTTCGTGCTCAGAGTGAGCGTATAACTGCTTCCTGAGCGGGTTGGCGCTTGACCTACTGCGCTTCCCTCAGCGTATAACTGCGGGTGTTCCACATCCGTAGCTCTACGAAGGAAGGCCATGAGCCAAGCGCCCACCTCGCCTCATTCTACAGGCGGCGGCCGTGCTGGCTGGCGTGGACTACGCGCGGCGCGCGCTCCACATCGAGAGGCTGATCAACGTCCGCTTCTTCACCGACCTCGACGACGTCAGTGCGTTGTCCTGGCGCGGTCGCGTGTTCGCCGGTGACGACACCGACGGCTTTGTCGACCCGGGCGCCCCGACCGTCATCTGGGCCCGCGCCGACGTGGCCAGCGCCAGGCGCGCGTATGAGGTCGCGCTGCACGAGACGCGCCACGTTCGCCAGTTCCTCGACGGCGGCCTACGCGACCGCCACGCCGACGAGCTCCAAGCGCGAGATTTCGCCCGTAGACACCTAGAAAAGGAGTTACTACCGATGACCTACTTCCCTCTTGAGATCAGCAGATCGGGCCGCTACGTCGCCGGCGAAGTGGTCTTGCCGCGACCAATCGAAGCCGCCAAGCGCCCGGCGCTGTGGACCCCGGTGGCCGCGCCGGGTGGGAAGACGACGTCCAGATGGACTCGGACGAGCGAGCGTGGGCGGTGCTGGAGCTCGACAAGAGCCGTCGCTATCACGAGATGGTCGCCACGCTGGTTAAGCAGGGCAAGCTGACCCTCCGGCCCGGCCTGCCCGGCTTCGGCCAGCTGCCTGCCAGCACGGCGGTCACGTCGTGGGCGCTCGACGGCCTGCATTACGCGCGGGCGATGGCGCTGCTGGACACAGACCCAAGCGTCGTTCTACCTCAATCCATTTGGGACGGGCTCGACGCGGCCGGGTCGGCAGCCGAGCTGACGCGGATTCTCGAGCCCGTGGCCGTGCTGCCTCAACGGATTTGGGCTGCGCTGGACGAGCTCGTGGGCCAAGAGAAAGGAAGGAGCCACTGATGGCCACAGAAGACAAGCGCACGTTGCGCGATCTGCTGCGCGAACGCCATGAGCGCGGCGCGGCGGTACTCGGCGGGCGCATCCGACCGGACGGCGAAGGCGGGCTGGTGATTGACCGCTACGAGCCGCGAAGCCACAACGAACAGGAGGTTGGCCGCCAGGTCATCCCGACAAACGATGGAGGAGACCGACTATGAGCCCCGCCGACTGGCACCACTCTGATGTCCTCGGACCGCAGATCCTCGGCCCACGCCGCCGCGCGGCCTGGACGATGGCAGCCATCCCGAGGGCATCGACACGGGCCTTCAGGGCCCGGCTGACTTCCGCCGCGACCTACTCGACGCCGAGCGGCGCATGGAGGAACGCAAGCAGGCCGACAAGCGTCGCAGCGCGGCGCAACACGTCGCCTGGACGCGCCAGCACATGGACGCGGCTCAGCGACGGATCGCTCAGGCCGAGCTAACCATCAAGCACGACCTCAACCCGTTCGGACGTGGCCGCCGGCATGCCGAGCAGGAGTTCGTGATCGCCCACGCGCGGCGCGACCTGGCCGACTGGTCCGATCAGCACACCGATGCCGTGAAGAAGGCGACGGCGCTCGGCCCGGAGTAGCATCGCCGCGGTGACGCTCGCTAGGTCGTAGCGCCACCCGACCCTGTGTCGTCAACGCGAAAGTTGGGTCGGTACGGCACGGTACACTTTCCGGCTGGCGCCAGGTTCCGCTCTCGCGGTCCCCCCGTTCCAGCCGTCAGGACGGCGGCGATCGAAGAGGTTGATCTGGTGAGATTTTCAGCGGTCGTCGCCCTCGCGGCCATAAGCGCATTCGTGGTGGCTGCCTGTGGAGCTGCCGCGCCACCGACAGCCATCATCACGCCGACCGCGCCACCGGTTGTGGTGCCAACGGCGGCCGGCAACTCGCCTGTGGCGACACCAAGTAGCGCGTCCCCGATTACCGTGACGACGCCACCGAGTAGCGCTCCGACGCCGACGGCGCCGCCGCCGACACTGGCGCCCACCCAGACCCCGTCCGCAACCGCCGCCGCAGTGGTCGATCTGTGTGGGCTGCTGAGCGTCGCCGATCTCCATCGCGTGCTCGGCGGTAGTTGGATGGAAGGTCGCCTCGGTGTAACGGGCGGTAACTGCTTCTGGCTGGACAGGAGCGATGGCTCCTCCGAGCAGGTGACTACTGCCATCGACGAGCGGTCGATCGAGCAAGTCAAGCTTGACTTCAGTGCGACCCTCAACGGTGTGGCCATGAACGTGAG
>JACCXW010000264.1 GCA_013696785.1 Geodermatophilaceae bacterium
GTGCTGCACATGCCAAACGTGAGCGAGCTGGCCGCTACGGCTCGCCGCACCGACGCCCCGGGGCTTGAGGAACTGGGCAGCGACCTCGTCCACACCACCACCCTCGGACTCGTCGTGCTCGTTGTCATCTTGGTGCTCAACGTCTACAAGCCACGCGGGCTGACGCGCTACGGGATTCGCCGGCAACGGGAGGGGGCGCACTCCGACCATCGACGACGCCCTCCGAGACGCGTCGGCGATGACTCCGCGGTCCTTTCCCAGTCCCGATCCGGCGCAGTATGCCCGGAAGACCACCGTGGCTTGACCGCAGGGGATCCACTTCCTGACACCGCCGGCAGCCGTCAAGTCGTCATTCGAACCAGTCGAGGGTGTCGCCGTGTGCGCCGGCCCCTGCGATCGGCAGGCCGTCTCGTGTCAGGACCCTTGCCCGCCCCCGGCCGCGCCACTGCTGGGTCTGTGGCAGGACCCCGGGCGCTTCGTTGGCCAACCAGCAGACTGGCCGCACCACAGCCAGCGCTCTGAGCGCGGTGGTAAACGCGGCGCGTCCGGGATCGTCGACATAGGCTAGGACGGCGGTATGGAACACGACCAGCGTCGCCTCCGGCGGAGCGTCAGCCGCCACGCCGGGCAGGTCCACGGTCAGGTCGCCAGTTCGAATCGCCGGCGGGTCGGCGCGGGCAATGGCGATCGCGGCGCGAAGCACCGCTAACCGGTCGGTCCGCTCCGGCCAGATCAGCGCCTCAAGCCACCGCATGTCCTGCTCGCGGCGTACATCCAGCGGGTGCAGGTCCAGGCCGCCCCGCCAAACAACCTCCGGCGGCCGCTCAGGCAGCGGAACTGGGCCACTGGCCCGGCAGCGCAGTTCCGGCCCTTCTCCAACAACGTGGTCACCGTCTCCTGTCTGATAGCGGTAGGACCAACGGTCAGGGAACAGGCACAGTCCGGCGGCCGCGCCGACCTCGAGTAGCGCCAGCGGCTGTGGCAGCCCGGCCAGCACCGGCAGTAGCGCGCTGCTGCGGCGCGCTTCGTTCGTCTGCGTGCGCCGCTGCCGCATCGTCTGCGCAACGTCGACCCATCGGTCGAAGACAAAGGCGCGGAAGTCCGCCCACGCGTCAATCGGGCCGCCGAGGAACCTGACGGCCGCGAGCAGCAGATTCGGTTGCCGCTTCGCCGATGGCAGCGAGTCCAGCAACGCGCACACTTCGGCGTCGCCGGCCACCCCAAGGCACAGCACCTCGTACCTCGGGGAGACGCCGCGAACGTCGACCTCGGCGAACTCCCGATACCAATCGGCCGTGCTCCCACTGGGCGACGCCGTCCACGTCACCGCCACCGGCACCTCGATCGCAGCGGCTCGTGCTCACTGAGAGCCGAAAACACCATGCACATCTCTGGATCGTCCCACGCTACGACCGTCGACACCGAGGCCAGGGCGGCCAGCGTCGCCGGCGACCGTGCAAAGGCGCAGCCACGACCGGAGGAGGATCCGCTTGCGGGCACTGGGGAGCTCATCGCTGAATGGTTGGGCGGTCGCACGAGAGCACGGGCGGTCGCTCCGCCGCGCCCGGCCCGGACGCTGCCGCTACGAGTTGAGCTGCTTCCAATGCCCCTCCGAGACGACCTCAACGGCGCCGTCGACCACCTTGATGGCCGTTTGGTCATCGATGGCGTACGACGTCCCCCCGATCTCGGCGGCCCACCTCTCAGCCTCGGCCAGGGTGTTCTCCGGCATCATCTTGTGGCCCAGGTGCGGGAAGATCGAGAAGTCAACGACCCCGAGCGTGCGGTCGTCCGGCGCGGACGGCCACACGACGAAGACATCACCAATCCGTGGCGTCATCACCATGCTCCCGGCGCTGACCCCTACCCAGACCGTCTCTGGCAGCGACGGCAGGAGCTCCGCCAGCCTGGACTCCCGCATCCAGTGGCACAGGTACGTTGCGTCGCCGCCGTCGACCAAGAGCACGTCGGCGTCCTGGACCCACCGGAGCCATCTTTTCGCGCCGATTGTGGCC
>JACCXW010000296.1 GCA_013696785.1 Geodermatophilaceae bacterium
TCACGCCGTACCGCGGCGCCGGCCGGCCGCAGGGGTGCTTCGCGATGGAGCGCACGATGGACCGGATCGCCGACGAACTCGGCCTGGACCGGGCCGTCGTCCGCGAGCGGAACCTGATCCAGCCCGATGAGTTCCCGTACGACCACGGCCTGACATTCCAGGACGGGCGGCCGCTGATCTACGACTCCGGCGACTACCCCGAACTGCTGCGGATGATCCGCGAACTCGTCGGCTGGGACGAGTTCGAGTCCGTCCGTGACCGGGCCGCCGCCGAAGGCCGCACGGTCGGGATCGGCATGGCCTGCTACGTCGAAGGCACCGGCGTCGGCCCCTACGAAGGCGGGCATGTCCAGGTCGAGACGTCCGGGCGGGTGCTCGTCTCCACCGGTCTGACGAGTCAAGGACAGGGACACGAGACCGCGTTCGCGCAGATCGTGGCGCAGGAGCTCGGGGTCTCCCTCGACGACGTGGTCGTCACCACCGGGGACACGCGGCGATTCGGATATGCGGTGGGCACGTTCGCGTCCCGGGCGGCGGTGATGAGCGGGAACGCCGTCGCGCTGGCGGCGCGCATCGTGCGCAAGAAGGCCTTGCGGATCGCCGCCGACGCGCTGGAATGCAGCCCCGAGGATCTCGACATCATCGACGGCATCGTCCAGGTCAAGGGTGACCCCTCCGCGGCGATGGCACTGTCCACCGTCGCAGTGCTGTCCAACCCACTGCGCTACGCGTTCGACAACGCGGCCCGGGCGGCGACCCAGTTCGCGCCGCGCAACGACCCCGACCGCGCACCGGTGGACGAGGACGACGAGCCGGGACTGGAAGGCCGCGACTACTACTCGCCGATCCGGTCGACGTTCGCGGCCGGGATGCACGCGGCCGTCGTCGAGATCGACCGCGACACCTGCGAGACGAAGATCCTCCGGTACGCCGTGGTGCACGACTGCGGCAACCTGATCAACCCGATGATCGTCGAGGGTCAGATCCACGGGGGGGTTGCGCAGGGCGTCGGCGGCGCGCTGTACGAGGTGATGCACTACGACGAGCACGGCCAGTTGCTCAACGCCTCGTTCATGGACTTCCTGATGCCCTACGCCACCGAGATCCCGCACATCGAAACGGAACACCTGCAGACGCCGTCGCCGCTGAATCCGCTCGGCATCAAGGGCGCCGGCGAGGCGGGGGTGATCCCCGGTTCCGCATGCATCGCCTCGGCGATCGAGGATGCTCTCGGCGTACGCATCTCGGCGATGCCGGTCTCGCCGAGCGACCTGTTCGAACTGCTCGCCACAGATCCCGACCGCACCCGGAGAGGCTCTCGATGAAACTGTCCGGCACCGCCCAGCTGTCGGCTCCGCCGGCGCGCGTATGGGAGGCGCTCAACGACCCGGCCGTGCTCGCCCGCACCATCCCGGGCTGCCAGCAGCTGGAGGAAACGGGGCCAGACGAGTACAAGATGACGGTGACCGCCGGCGTGGCGTCCATCAAGGGCACGTATCTCGGCCAGGTCCGGCTCGCCGACAAGAACGAGCCCACGTCGTACGTGCTGCACGCCTCAGGCTCCGGGGGACCAGGCACCGTCAGCGCGGAATGTCTCGTCAGGCTCAGCCCCGACGGGGAGGGTACGACGCTGTCCTACGACGCGGACGCCGTCATCGGTGGCGTCATCGCCGGGGTCGGGCAACGGGTGCTCGCCGGCGTCGCCAAGAAGATGGCGGGCCAGTTCTTCAACGCGGTGGACGCCGAACTCCGCGGTGTCGTTCCGGTGGCGAAACCCACCGCCACAGTGACATCTCCCACCGGGGAGCAGGTCACCGTCCACAGTGGAGCCGTTGCCGGCGTGCCCGATTCCCGGTCCGTGCTCATCGGCGGAGTAGCCGGCGCGGCGATCGCACTCATCGGGGTATGGGTCGGTTCCCGGCTCGGCCGGAGGAGATGACGCATGCGTGAGTTCACCGCGGCCGCCGTACAGGTCGCTCCGGTCCCCGGACCACTGACGACCGAGTCGATCAAAGCGAACATCACCAAGACGCTGGAGTACGTCGAGCGCTGCGCCGACGCGACCGGCGCGGAGCTCATCGTCGTCCCGGAGACCGTGACGACCGGGTTCACCCCGGGTTGCGGGCCGGAGCAGCTGTGGGATCTCGTATCGGACCTGCCCGGGAAGCTGTCGGAGCAGCCGCAGGAGATGGCCGGGCGGCTCGGCGTACACCTGGTCTGGCCGACGTACGA
>JACCXW010000340.1 GCA_013696785.1 Geodermatophilaceae bacterium
CAGCGCCAGGCGGTGGAGGAGGCGCGGCACGAGCGGGCGGCGGAGCAGGCCGAGGCGCGGGCCGATGCCGCCGAGGCCAGGCGCGAGGCCAGGGAAGCGGGCGAGGCATCGCGCTTGGACATCCATCTGCTGGACGCCACCATCAAGACGCTGTCGTCCTTCCAGACCGCGAACGCCATGATCGAGATCCGTCTCGACCTGCTGGGCGGCCAGCTGGAGCATGGCTGAGCTGGCCGGTCTCACCTTCCTCGTCTGGTTCCTCGTCTCCGCTGTGGCGCAGCTTCCAGGCCCGATCACGCGGCGAATCCGGTCCGTCGATGCAATCGGCGTCATTCCTAGTTGGAGTTTCTTCGCGCCGAATCCCGTCCGTACCGACTCCCATCTCGTGTACCGGCACATTCTCGACTCCGGGATCGTCACGGATTGGACGGAGGTGTTCGTGTGGCAGGCACCCCCGACCCGCTGGATCTGGAATCCGGACCGCCGGGTCGAAAAGGCGATCTCCGACGCGAGCAGCCATCTCAGTTGGCGAAAAGACGTGACGGGAGTCCAGTGGTCGACGCCGTATCTCCTGCTGCTGAGCCACGTCAGCGGCCTTCCTCAGACCGGGGCGGCGGCTGCCGTGCAGTTCGCACTACTCGGATCTTTCGGCCACCAGTCCGGCAAAGCGCCGTTTGTACGCTTCGTCTCCGACTGTCACCCACTCGATGATCGACTGGGCCGGCGATCCGTCGACGGCACTCGGACTCACTGAGCGGATCGCCGCCCTGGGGGCAATGCTCGCCACCGCCGAGTTGCTGGCGCGGCCACGAGCGCTGCGAGCGGACGGGCTGCTGTCCTGGCCGGTGGCCCGGCTGCGCTCGGCAACTCTCGCGGTCGGCCCCACCGCCGACGTGCTCGACCGGCTGTTCGCGACGCCGGGCGTGTACGTGCTGTGCTCCGCTCGCGCGCTCGGTGCCGCGCTGGTCATCCTCGCCCCGACTGGATCGATCGTCTCGACCGGCGGGCTGCTGCTGGCCGCGCTGGCGTCATTGCTGCTGATGTTGCGCACGTCGTACGGAAATGACGGCGCTGACCAGATGCTGCTTCTCGTACTCGTCCCCAGCGCCATCGTGCGGATGATCGGGACGCAGCAGGCGATCGAATGTGCGCTCTGGTTCATCGCGCTGCAGTGCTGCCTGGCATATGTGACGTCCGGTCTCGGCAAGCTGGGCGGGCGTTCGTGGCCCGACGGCACGGGCATCATCGGCATCCTCAACACGAAGACCTATGGCATGCGCCGCGTCGCGGTGGTACTCGAGCAGCGTCGCTGGGTCGCGGTAATGCTGTCCTGGAGCGTGATCCTGTCCGAGGTGTCCTTTCCCTTGGTGCTGGTGGCGCCGGATCCCTGGGTGCCGTTCATGCTCGCCGGCGGCCTGGCCTTCCACGTCGTCAGCGCCGTCGTGATGGGGCTGAACTCATTCGTGTGGGCGTTCGGAGCGACGTACCCGGCCATTGCCTACCTGGCCTACTGAGGTATGCGGCGTCGGCGCGATAATCGCGGTCATGCCGGAACGGCGAGCGTTCGTCCTGCACGAGCACCACAAGCCGCGCCACCACTTTGATCTCCGGCTCGAAGAGGACGGCGTACTGCGCTCCTGGGCCGTGCCACGCGGGCTACCGACCAGCCCTGGACAGAACCGGCTGGCCATCGAGGTCGCAGACCACGATCTCGATCACGTTGCCTACACGGACCCCGACAAGTCGATCGCGGACACCGGATGGTGGGAGGAACAGGACCGAAACGCCCGGCGGATCGTCTTCACCCTGCACGGACAGACCGGCGTACGGCGGTATGCGCTGATCCGCACCGAGAAGGACTGGCTGCTGCACCTCACCCGCGACCAACCACCGGCAGTTCAGACCTGAGCCGAATCCCGAGCCCGGACGGAAAGCTTCAGTCCGCGCTGGGCGGCCGTTTCTCGAAGACATAGATCGCGTCCACGTATTGCAAGCCGTGCTCGCCTCGTGGGCCCCAGGAGTCGATCTCAGCCACCCACTCGAGGTCCTGCCGGTCCACGATCTCGCGCATCTGAGCCGACGTCATCCGGCTCCGCCAGCCACCGAAGGTGCCTCCGCCTTTGCCGCTGTGGATCAACGCCTTGGCGCCGGGCCTGAGGACTCGCCGGATCTCGGATATGTATGACTCCGTGGTGGCGGCATCGAGATGAACGAACACGTCGAACGACCAGACGCCATCCACGCTGCTATCGGCTACAGCAGTCAACGTTGCGCCGTCGTTGACGTGGTAAGTGATGTTCGGGTAACCAGCGAAACGTTGTCGACACGCTTCGATGCACGTTGACGAAAAGTCGACGATCACGACCTCACGGGCCAGCGCCTGGAGCACCTCCGTCCAGCGACCAGCTCCGGGGCCGATCTCGAGGATGACCCCGTCACGGGGGAGGTTGGGAACCAGGACGTCGTCGATCAACGACGCCTTCCAGTCGGCCGACTCCGTCCATTCCTCGCCGAGCTTGTCCCACTCGTAGGACTCCCAGACCGCGCGGCTTCCGGACACGCTGGTGGTGCCAGGCAGTGACTTGGCCCGCTCCAGCCGGCGCATCAACCGATCGAACACGGGGAGGCGGTAGCGCGTGACCAGCCGCAGGACGAACAGCACCGTCCACGCGAACCCGTTCTCGGACACGAGAATCTTCGCCGACTCGATCTGGATTTGTCGGCTGCGCCTCACAGGCTGACGCTAGCAGCGCACAGGGGTGCCGGCCTCGCGGCGCAGATCCGACACCCGCGCGATGTGAGAGCCACCCAGGGACCGATCCAAGGGCCGGATGCGAGAGTTACCGGCGTGCCGAGTGCGATGGCCCGTCAGGTGGCAGTTGTCGGAGGCGGCGTCGCGGTTCTCGCGCTGACCTCGTTCGGCTACCTGTCCGTCGCCGGGCGTGTCCTCGGGCCCGCCGACCTCATCCCGCTGACCACGCTCTGGATACTTGTGAACGCTGTCGGACCGGCGCTGTTCCTCCCCTTCGAGCAGGAGATCGGGCGAGCGGTGGCCGCCCGTCGAGCGGTCGGACTCGGCGCGTGGCCGGTGTTCAGCCGGACGGCAGTCCTTGCGTTCGCCCTGCTGGCTGCCCTTGTCATTGCCTGCGCCGTTGCCGGCGCACCCTTGTCGCGCAGCTTATTCGACGGGCATCCCGTCGTCCTGGTCTCTTTCGTGCTCGGCAGCGCCGGACTGTGCGCCGGTTACCTCGTCCGCGGCGCCTTGGCCGGCAATGGCGACTTCGGGCGGTACGGCGTCCAGCTCGGGGTGGACGGCGTCCTGCGATTGGCCGGCGCTCTCGCGCTGGCCGCGGCGGCGTCGACCACGGTCGAGGGCTACGCGCTCGTCCTGGGCCTCGCCCCGGCACTCGCGGTGCTGCTCACGACGCCGCGCCCACGCCGCTTCCTGGCCGACGGACCGCCGGCACCATGGCGGGACCTCGGCCCGGCGTTGGGCCTGCTCGTGGCCGGGACCGTGTGCGCGCAGTTCGTCGTCAATGCTGCACCGATCGCCGCCAACCTGCTCGCCGACGCCGATCAGCAGGCCGCCCTCGGCATCTTCCTCACCGCGTACGTCCTGATGCGGGTACCCCTGCTCGGCTTCGCTGCCGTCCAGGCGGCGCTGTTGCCGGGGATGGCCCGGTTGGCGGCTGTCGGCGACCGGGCGGCGTTCGTCCGCCGGCTGCAGCTCATCCTGCTTCTCGTAGGGGGATTGGGCATCGCCGGTCTGCTGACGGTTGCCGCCATCGGACCGTGGGCCGTCCGGCTTGCCTTCGGCGCTGAGTTCGTAACCACGAGAGCCGACCTGCTCCCCCTCGCGGCCGCCACGGCGACGTACATGGTCGCGTTGGTGCTCGCACAAGTACTCATCTCGCTGCGTTCGTACCGCGGCTCGTTGCTCGGCTGGGCGGCCGGGAGCCTGGCCTTCCTGCTCGCCCTGCTCGTCCCGCGGCCCCTTGAGCAGCGGGTCGGACTGGCCTATCTCGCCGCCGCCGCCGTTGCTGCAGGCATCCTCGCGATGGCTCTCCTGACGCGGCTGCGCACGCCGATGCCCGGTGGGCAGCCCGCGCCGGGCGAGGTCGCGACCGGTCCCACGTTGTAGCATGAACGGATCCGTGACCCCGGCGAAGTGGACTAATTGTGGTTGAGTCGTCATGTGAATTGACGATTCTCATGCCCTGTCTGAACGAGGCGGAAACGCTGGCCACGTGCATCACAAAGGCGCAGGGATATCTGCGGCGCAGTGGCGTCGACGGTGAAGTGCTCATCGCCGACAACGGCAGCACCGACGGCTCGCAACAAATCGCCGCGGACCTCGGCGCCAGGGTGATCGCGGTGGCTCAACGCGGCTACGGGAACGCTCTGCTCGGCGGTATCGAGGCCGCCCGCGGCATCTTCATCGTCATGGGCGACGCCGATGATAGCTACGACTTCTCCGCCCTGGACGACTTCGTTGCCCAGCTGCGGACAGGGCACGATCTGGTGATGGGAAATCGGTTCCGCGGCGGAATCGACCCAGGGGCGATGCCCGCGCTGCATCGCTATCTAGGAAATCCGGTTCTGTCGTCGATAGGCCGGCTCTTCTTCAAAATCGGTGTCCGTGATTTTCATTGCGGGCTTCGCGGATTCCGGCGAACCAGCATTCTGTCGCTCAATCTGAAGACAACCGGAATGGAGTTCGCCAGCGAACTCGTCGTCAAGGCCGCCCTTGGCGGGTTGTCAGTCACGGAGGTGCCGACCCGGCTGGCCAAGGACGGCCGGAGCCGTCCCCCGCACCTGCGCAGCTGGCGCGACGGGTGGCGCCACCTTCGGTTCCTGCTGATCTTCAGTCCGCGGTGGCTGTTCCTGTACCCGGGCGTCGTCGCTCTGGTCGTGGGGCTGTCCGCCACCGCTGCCCTGCTCGTGGGGCCGGTCAAGATCGGTTCGGTCGGCTTCGACGTCAACAGCATGCTGTACGCGTCGGCCCTCGCAGTCATTGGCTACCAGGCGATCTTGTTCTCAGTACTCACCAAGATGTACGCCGCCCACGAGGGCTTCCTCCCCATGAGCCGGTGGTACCAGCGCTTCGTGGAGCGGATCTCCGTAGAACGCGGCCTCGTACTGGGCATCGTCATCTTCCTGACCGGCTTCGTCATTGGTTTCATCCAAGTGCTGCGCTGGGGTGACACCGGTTTCGGAGCGCTCGCCGTCTCACAAACCGTTCGCGCCGCCATCCCGGCGACACTGGGCTTGATGGGCGGATTCCTCACGATCATGTTCAGCATGTTCGCCGGTATCCTCACGATCCCCACGACCGGTGATGCTCGCTTCGTCCGCGCGGTCACGAAAACTCTGCCCCTGGAGCCCGGCCAGACGCTGCACCGGGAGCCGGGCCAAACCCTGCCGCAGGACCCGGCCGCGGACAGCGCGCAGCCGGCTTCGGCCACCCGTCCCAGGTGAGCGACCAGTTCGTCCTGCTCGTCGCGGTGGCGGTTCTCTTCGTGCCTGGCGCCCTCGTGCTGGTCGCCGCAAAGGCGGTCAGTCCCGCCGCCCTGCTCGGGGTGGCTCCGCTGCTCAGCATCGGCCTGATCTCGGTGTCCGCCTTTGTGGGTCAAGTGTTCGGCGTGAACTACGGCTGGGCGGTCGCCGTCCTGGTCGGACTGAGCACGGCGGCGGCCGCCGTACAGCTGATCCGAGAACGCCCGGTGATCAGCCGCCCGACCTTGCCCCAGCTGGCCGGACTGGCCGTCGCCCTCCTGGGTGTCGCCGTGGCCGCACGCAGCTGGCTGCGGGGTATCGGCGGCCTCGACACGCCGCCGCAGACGCACGACCCCATCACTCATACGATGATCACCGCGTTCATCGCCCGCACCGGCGAGGCGGGGCCGGGCGCCGTACAGGCGACCGATCTGCTCTCCGGCGAGCCGGTGCGGTACTACCCAGCGGCCTTCCACTCCTTCGCCGCGCTGCTCACGCACGTCAGCTCGGATCCCGTTGTCGCACTCAACGCGGCCACGGTCGTGATCTGCGCCGTGGCCGGGCCGCTCGGGATCTTCGCCGCTGCATCCCGCATCGAGGCGGGCCCCACTGCGCCCGCCTTCGCTGGTCTGGCCGCCCTGTTCAGCGCCATGCTGTTCCGGCCCGCTGTCGAGCTGTCACACGACGCCGGAATCCTTGCCTTTGCCGTCGGCCTGGCCCTGCTGCCGGGTTTCACAGTCTGCGTTCTCGATCTGGCCGGACCGCGTCAGGTGGGACGGCTGCTGGTGCTTGCCCTGGCCGCGCTCGCGTTGCTGACCGAGCACCCCTCCGTGCTCTTCGTCGCCGCGCTGTCGGGCGTGCTCGTCGGGGGCTGCCTCGCGGCCACCGCTTCGGGGCGGTTGTGGTTGCGGGCCCACGCCCCCGCCCTGGGGCTGGCGGGCGCCGTCACGATCGTGCTGGCCGCGCCGTGGCTGTTGGCTGGTAGCGCATTGCGCTCCCAGGTGACCGGCTTTCCGCTGTCACTGCAACCCGACGCCGTCGGCGACGTGCTCGAACGGATCGCATTGTTCGCCTACGGGCCGGGCTTCGACGTGGAGCTCGGGCCGTTCTCCGATCGCGGCTGGGATCTCTACCACCTGATTTTCGCCGTGCTGTTCTGGATCGGGTTCGCTGGGTGTCTCGTGGACCGGCGGCTGCGACCGCTGGCGGTGCTGTGGGGTGCCTGGGCAGGGCTCTACCTGATCTGGGCCTCGGGCGGAGCTGGCGCGCCGGTCGTGAAGCAGATCGCCGGCGTCTTCTACAGCAGCGCGAACCGGCTCTTCGACCTGCCGTGGATAGTGGCACCGGTCATCGCCGCACTCGGCCTCGGATCGCTGGCGCTGCACGCCGCGCGCATCCTCCGGTCCCGGTGGCAGCTGGCCGCCCGGGTGCGGCCCGCGCCCGTGGTGGCGCTGGCAGTCGCGCTGGCTGCCGTGCTCTACGCCGCCGGGCCAGGGGCAACGTACGCCGAGGCGAACCAGCTGGCAGTAGCCAATCGGTGGAGCGATCCGATTGCGATTCGGGTCAGTGCGCAGGACCGGGCGGCGTTCGAGTACCTGGCCTCGGTTCGTGACGAAGTCGGCCGGGTGCTCAATAGCGCCAACGACGGCTCGACGTACCTCTACGTCTACACCGGTCTCCCGGTGGTCAACGTCTACCCCGTGGGCAATACGGAAACCCAGTACGGCATCTACCTGATGCAGTACTTCAACCGGATCGACGACAGCGAGCAGGTCCGTTGCCTGGTACGGCGCTGGGACATCACGCACGTCTTCGTCTCGCGCAGCGCGCCGTTGATCAGCAACATCGGCTCGCCGGGCGACTGGACGGGTCCCCCCGGCCAGTTCCGCTACGCTCCTGGCCTCGCCGACCTCGACGACGTCGCGTCGGTGACCGAGGTATTCGGGAACGACGACGCGAGCGTCTACCGGATCGACCCCGAGGTTGCCCGCACCGCCGACCTCGACGCGTGCTCGGAGTCGCCGTCGGTGGCCCCGAGCCCATGACCCCGGCCCCGGTAGGCTGGCGTCCCGTGACCTCCGTCCCCCACAGCTCTACCGCCCGCGGCCCGTCAGCGGCGTACGAC
>JACCXW010000345.1 GCA_013696785.1 Geodermatophilaceae bacterium
CGGCGGCGCTGTAGGCCACCGTCCCGTAGTCGTCGTCAGTATCGAACGCCCGAGCAAGGTTCGAACGGCCATCGATGTGCCCCCTGCTTTCCCGCTACTGCGCGCCACTGCGTGCTGGTCCCGAGAATCACCACCACTGTCAACGCACGGGGCGGATCCCCTGTGAACAGTCAGCGCGGCCCTTGCTC
This sequence comes from Geodermatophilaceae bacterium, assembly GCA_013696785.1. Taxonomy (GTDB): domain Bacteria; phylum Actinomycetota; class Actinomycetes; order Mycobacteriales; family Geodermatophilaceae; genus JACCTY01. The sequence continues at coordinate 189 of JACCXW010000345.1, forward strand.
GTGCAGGCGACGGGCCAGGATCTCGCGCAGCACCGGCAGCACGCGGCGGTCCTTGTCACGCCCTGCCGCCTCCTTGCTGCGGATCACGTCGGCCAGCGACGCGACCACGATCCGGAGTCCGCGGAAAGCGAGTTCAGTCGCGTCGCGACGCAGGTCGTTGTAGCCGGTCGTTCCGGTCGGCGTGAAGGAGAGGTCGAGGTCGCCGTACGGAGTCCGCAGATTCCGGACCTGGACGGCGACCAATGAGTCCGCGTCATGACCAAACGGGAGCGGCTCGTCCAACTCCTCTGCTCGTACCTCGGCGTTCAGCGCGGTCAGCGCGTCGGACAGGCGCGAAAGGTTCGCCGCATTCACCGCGGGCGTGATGTCGACGTCTTGGGTCAGCACTGGCGAGCCGTGGAAGATCGCAGCCATGCCGCCGATGAGCACATAGTCCACCTCGTGCTCCTGCAGAACTCGGAGTATCGGCTCGGGTTCGAAGGGCGGCTCAGCCACGGCGTGCCCCTGATGCGGCTCGGGCGTCTGAGGCGAATCGCGCGAACGAGACCAGTTGGTCGAACCGCTGCTCCGGCGTCCGCCGCAGCAGTTGGCCGGCCTGCGACAGGTCCGCGTCGTCATAGGGATCGAGAGCCACCAGCAGGTTGAAGCCGCAGAGCCGAAGCATCCGCCGTACGGTCTCGAACCCCGGATCCACCCGCCCGGACTCGGCGCGGGCCACCGCTGACTGGGTGGTGCCGGCGCGCTCGGCCAGTTGGCGTTGCGTCAGGCCGGCCCGGCGACGCGCCTCTCTGATCAGATCCCCACCCATGCTCGCCACAAGGACAGCATAGCATTTATGCTATACCCAGCCCAGACGCGTGATCATGGGGTGCGGCTGGTCAGTTCCAGCGAAATCCCTTGATCATCGCTAGAAGGGGCTGTCGCCGGAGCGTTGAGCTCGGCACGGACGGCGGGCAGCACAGCGCGCAGGTAGCGGCCGAGCCGAACAAAGGATCGCCCAGCGGTCCGGAACGTGTAGCTGATCGGCACCTCGCCGTAGGCAAAGCCCTTGCCGAGCAGGTTCAGGGTCAGGATCTGCGCGTAGTTGTAGTCGTGACGTATCTCCGCTGCGGCGGCTGCCTCCGGCGAGAACGCGCGCATCCCGCTCTGCCCGTCGGTCAGGTCCCGGTGGCGGGTCATCCACCTGACCCAGCGCGTGAGCACGATGTTGCCGAGCCGGCGATGTGGGCGCATCCGGCCGATCCACCCGGCGAACCGGGATCCGATCGCGTAGTCGCATCGCCCACCCATTACTGCCTGAGCAAGCTCCGGGATCGCCTCCGGTGGGTACTCGCCGTCGGCGTCGAGGTAGACCACGCACGCCGGTTCCAGCGCCACCGCTTCAGTGAGGCCCCGCCGGAGCGCGGCGCCGAGACCGAGGTTGGCGCCGAGTGAGATCACCCGCGCCCCGGCCGCGGATGCCACCGTGGCGGTGTCGTCGGTGGACCCGTCGTCAACCACGAGCCGCACCACCGCCCGACCCGCCACGTCAGCAGGAACCCTTCGGATGACGTCGCCGACGAGTTCCTCCTCGTTGTACGCCGGCATGACCACGACCACCGGAGCGTCAGGGACAACGGGGCCGCGCTCGGGTCGGCCCGGCAACCTACGGGGCAGCCGGAGCCGCCCGGCGTACGACGGTTCCGGCGTCACCAGGGCGACGGCGCCGACGACCAGCGCGTAGAGCGTCTTGATCGCGTGCGCCAAGATCGCCGTGGCCAGGGCGGGGCCGGCCGCCGCGCCGAGGCCGACGAGGGCCGCGGTGGCAGCGGCCTCGTAGCTTCCGATCCCGCCGGGGGTGACAGCGAGCGTCTGTGCCGCGATCGTGGCAGCCGTCACGACGACGGCCGCGGCATAGGAGAGCTCGATGCCGGCAGCGCTCGCGGCCGTCCAGATGACCGCCGCCTCGAGCAGCCATGCCACCGTCGCGGCTGCTGCGATGCCAGGGCCGGGCGTCCGCACCGACGAGCCTTCGGCTCGGAGCCGGCCGAGCCAATGCACCGCCGCGACGGCTCCGGCGACCAGGACGGCGGCTGCGAGCCAGATCCACGGTCCGTCCAGCAATACCGGCGCACCCACGACGGCGAGGGTCATGACGGCGAGCAGGTCCGCCACGCGCAGGGTGACCGCGCTCGCAATCACGTCGCGAGCGGGCAGCGTCGTACGAC
>JACCXW010000348.1 GCA_013696785.1 Geodermatophilaceae bacterium
GGACATCGGTGACCTCCGGATCCCGCAGCAGCGGCTCCACCGCGCCGGCACCGCTCATCTCGTCCTCGGCCTCGCGGACGAGCCGGAGCAGGTGCGCGTCACCGAGCAGCCCGCCGCTCTCCTCCCGGACCAGACCGGCCACGGCCGAACGCGTCGCCGGGAGACCGGAGCTGGCCAGTCGGCGCCGAACCCGATCGACGATGGGCGTGTCGGCCTCGGCCGGTGTCGGGAACGTCACGAGGGTCCGTTTCGCGCTGCGGCGATGGAAGGTGCGGGCAGCGGCTGGTGTACGGCGAACCCGTGGGCCACCGTCATGCCGCCCGCCGGCGTACCGGCCGACTGAGATCGCGCAACAGCGCTCGCGACAACGCCGCCACCGGTCCGCGACCCCGGCAGGCCGGCGCCTCGCCCCGCTCCAGAGCTGCGACCAGGCCGGTCTCGGCACGCAGGACACCCGCCAGCGGGAGCCCGATGTTGGCGGCGACCACGTCAGGAGCCAGTGTCGCGCCACGCACCGTCCGGACGACCACTCGCGCGGACCGGGTCGCCAATGACAGGGCGTCGGAGACCCGGGCCGCGGCCGAGCACGCTCGCACCTCGGCGGGTACGACGACGAGCACGAGATCAGCGGCCGCCGTCAGCGCCGAGGATGCCGGCCCCAACTGGCGCGACAGGTCCGCCACCACCACGTCGCCGGCCCTGCGGCCGGTGCGCGCCACAGCAAGCATGGCCTCCGTCCCCGGATCGCACGCGCGGCCGCGCTGGTGCGACAGGATCGCGACGCCGTAGGCCGACGGCAGGGCTTGGTGCAACGCGGCTGCGGACAATCTGCCGGTGACGTCGGTCAGCTCCGGCCAGCGCAGCCCGGACTCCGCCTCGGCCCCGAAAAGAAGATCGAGACCGCCGCCGAGCGGGTCGGCGTCGACAGCGAGCGAGCTGTGTCCCAACCGGGCGGCGGTCACGGCCAGGGCGGCGGCCAGGACGCTGGCACCGGCGCCGCCGCGACCGGCTACGACGCCGATCAGGAATCCAGGAGCGTCGGCGGCCTCGGCCGCGTCGGCCAGGCACTCGATCACCACGGCTTCGGCCTCCGGCAATGTCAGCACGTGCGCGACTCCGACATCGACCGCGAGTGCCCACGCGTGCTGCTGCGGCGGCTGCCGGCACAGCAGCAGCGTTCCCTCACGGCGCGGCAAACCGGCCTTGGCCGCGGCGGCGAGCAGGTCGGCTCCCACCAGCACCAGCGGCGCCATCCTCCACCGGGCCCGGATCTGCCCGACGTCCCGGGCGACGTCAGCTTCGCAGCCGGCCGCAGCGACGAGCCGGAGGATGTCGTCCAGCATCGCCGCGTCGTCGGTCAGTACCAGCACCCGCTCCATGACCGGCGAGCAAACGCGGTATGGCACCGGCGTACCAGCCCCGCGCATTGCCTGTGGATGGCCGCGGCCGGCTGTGGACACGCCGCGTCGTACACCCCGGCCGATGAGCAAGCCGACCTATCCTCGAGCGGTGACCCGCGCGGCGGCGTTCTTCGACCTGGACAAGACGATCATCGCCAAATCCAGCGCGCTCGCATTCGGCCGGCCCTTCTTCCACGGTGGTCTCATCAACCGGCGAGCGGTACTCCGGGCGACGTACGCCCAGCTCGTCTTCATGGTGGCGGGTGCGGACGAGGATCAGGTGGAGCGGATGCGCGCGCACATCACGGCCATGTGCACGGGCTGGGATGTGGCGCAGGTCCGCGAGATCGTCGAGGAGGCGCTGCACGAGATCGTGGACCCGCTGATCTACGAGGAGGCGGCTGAGCTCATCGAGGCGCACCACGCTGAAGGCCGTGACGTCGTCATCGTGTCGACCAGCGGCGACGAAGTGGTCGCCCCGATCGGCGCGATGCTCGGCGCCGACTTCGTGGTCGCGACGCAGATGGTCGTCGTCGACGGCCGGTACACCGGCGAGATCGAGTACTACAACTTCGGCGCGGCCAAGGCGGTGGCCGTCCGCGACCTGGCCGCCAGGCACGGTTACGACCTGTCCGAATGTCACGGGTACAGCGATTCGAGCACGGACCTGCCGATGTTGGAGGTGGTGGGCCACCCCACCGCGGTCAACCCGGACAAGGTCCTGCGCAGGGTCGCCCTCGAACGCGGCTGGCCGGTGCTGACCTTCACGAATCCGGTGTCCCTGCGAAGCCGGCTGGGCGTCCTGCCCCGCCCACCGCGTCCGCTGCTTGCCGGCGCGGCTGTCGGTGTCGGCGCCGCCGTCGCCGGTCTGGCGTGGTATTCCCGGCACCGCTCCCAGTCGGGCACCTGATGGTGCTGCTGCTCGGCTGGCTGTGCGTCCTCGCCGTCACCGTGGCGGCGGTCCTGTTCGGGCAGACCGCCCGTACGCATCCGGTGGCGGGCTCCAAACGGCAGTTGACGACGCGGGCCCGCACAGGGGCCGCGGTATCCATCACCGGCCCGCTGCTCGCCGCGGCCATCGGCCTTGCGGTCGCCGCGGTCAGCGGGGCTTGGCTCGCCGTCGCGGTCGGCACCGTGGCGGCGGTCGTCGTCACCGCAGTGCTGGGCCTGGCCCTCGCCCCCTGACCGATTCGCCGAGTACGCGCGGGCACCAGCTAGGGCGGGCGGTAGACCGCCGGAGTCGCTGCTCAGCCCCTCTCGACGTCCGGCGCGAGAGCACCGGGTCGTTCCTCGACAGACGTTCGTTTCATGACATCGCGGCCGACCGGCTCGTCGAGCACCCGCACGTGTGGGAGCACGTGGTCCACCATGGCGCCGGGCACGGGATCACTTCCCCGCCGTACACGCCCGCAACCGACACCCGAGCGCCAGGGCCTGGTGTCACGTTCGAACTGGGCGGGAGCGCGGAGGCCAACGCCCGAGCGAGATCGGCGACGTGGTAGCGGTGCATCTCATTCCTGCAGGAGCACCTGGGGACCGCCGAAATCGCCGTACCTCTTCCCTCCGGCCGCGATGCGGCGTAAAAAGATCTCACACCCCAGGGGTGTGTACGACCACCGGTGTACCCACGCGCGACCAGCCGCGAGAGGCACGTCGGGGCGGACGTCAGCGCCCGCGCCCGTCGAGAAGGTGCACGCTTGGTAGCCCGGCCGGTCGACCGCGACGGCGTCTCGGCGACGAGGCGCCGTCCGCGTGTCAGTCCCCCCCGATATGGGTCAGCCTCGCCGGATCGCCTCGCACACCGCTAAGCCCTCCCGGGCGCCCAAGCCGACCGCGGCGCAGCAGTGCCGCACCCAGCCGGCCACCGCCTCCGCCCCGCCGCCGCGGTAACCGGCGAGTGCGGCGTCGTACTCCCGACCAAGTTCGAGGTGTCCGACCTCCGGGACACTCACCGCCTTTGGATCCAGCCCGCGGGCCACCAGGGTGAGCCGGTACGCCGCCCGCGCCACCACGCCGTCCGCGCTCCCGAACGGGCTCAGCGCCAGGAGTTCACCGTGTACGACGGCCGCCAGCACGGCGGCAGGCACATCGCTCGCCCCGGTCACGATGCCGGCAAGTGCGGCCAGCCGGGCGCCCACAACGGGGTCACCGCTCGGGCGGCCGAGCTGGTCGGCAGGAGCGATTCCGGTGGCGGCAAGGACGTGCAGCCGGGCGAGTACCTGGAGCGGAGCGACGCTCCACGTGCCGACGAACGACCCGAGCGCGGCCGACACCCGCAGGGCACCGGCCAGCACGACGTCCTCGATGCCACCGGCCCGGACGGCTTCCAGCTGGTACGCCGATCCGGCCATGGCGGCCGACGCTCTGGCGCCGCGCAATGCCGACTCGGCACTGACC
>JACCXW010000380.1 GCA_013696785.1 Geodermatophilaceae bacterium
GCTGCACGCGGCTCACGGCGCCGACGCGGCCCGGGAGGCAGTTATCCGCGAGATCGAGGCTGCCGTCCTGACGTTGCTCCCCGACGAAACGCTGCTCCCCCCGACCGGGATTGTCGTGCAGCCCGACGCCACCCTGATCTCACCGAACACCCATGTGCTGGTAGAGGCCAAGCGCATCCGCGCTTGCTACTTTCAGGCGGAGCAACTCCCACGTGAATACCTTGCCCTGCTACTCGCCGCGGAGGCGCGAACGCCTCTGCTACTCGTCGTCCTCGGTGCGCCGCCCCCGGTTCCGCTGAGGGGACACCGGGGAAGATTGCCGCTGCTCGACGCCCTCACGCTCCACCTGGAAACCGTCCACAACCGGGTTGAAGGCGCGCCCATCGACCTTGCGGCTGGCCTCCTCAGTGACAACGGCGATCGACTGGCACGCCTGACGTACCCAGCACCCGGCCGCAGGCAGGAGTGCCCCGATCCGTACACGGTGGCCGACGGGCACCGACCTGGCAATTTCCCGAGATCACACATCAGAGTTGTAGCGGAGGCGGAACTCAAAGTTATCGAAAGTTGTTGTGCTGCAACGGCTTTCCAGCACCAGAAGTGTCGGAGGTGCTGGCTAGGTTGTGGTTGTGAGCGCGTTGGTGGAAGACGTCGGGATGCCCCGCAGGCATCAGATGGCAGCCGTTCTCGCCGACGTCGATGACCTGTTGGCCGAGGTCGCCGAGGCGCCGATGTGGTCGCTGAGCGACGGGACGCTTCCCGAGGTGTTGGTGGCGGCAGGGACGGCATTGGCCCGCCTGCAGGGGCTGCTGGTGCGCCTGGTCGGCGAGGTCGACTCGCGGGAGCTGGCCACAAGGCTCGGAGCCTCGAACACGGCGGCGCTGGCTCGAGAGCGGCTGGCGATGACACCGGCCGAGGCCTCCGAACTGACCGCGGTGGCCCGCGCCACCCGGCGAGACATGACCGCCACCGGGCAGGCGCTGGCGGCCGGACGGATCGGCTACCGGCAGGCCGCCGTGATCGTTCGGGCCATCACCAGCCTTCCGGACGAGGCCGGGCCGGACGTCCGGACGCGGGCTGAAGAGCACCTGATCGCTGAAGCGGCTCGTTTCGATGCCGCCGAACTGACTCGGCTGGGCCGGCACATCCTCGAAGTCGTCGCCCCTGAAGCCCTGGAGCGGATCGAGGGCGCCCGGCTGGCGCGGGATGAGCACCGCGCCGCCCAGCGCCGCGGGTTCACGATGATCGACGACGGGCATGGCCTGCACTGGCTCCGCGGACGCCTCACCACCGGGACCGCGGCGGTCCTGCATGCCGCCCTGGACCCGCTGGCCGCACCGATGGCTGCGACCGAAGGCGGCCGGGATCTGCGCACGCCCGCCCAGCGCCGCGCCGATGCCTTGATCGAGCTGGCCCGCCGCATGCTCACGAGCGACCGGCTGCCCGACCACGGCGGCCAACGACCCCAGCTCGTGGTCACCGTGCCGCTACGAACCCTCACCGACGGACTCGGGCACGCAACCCTGGACGACGGCGGGATCCTGTCCGCTGCTGCGGCCCGGCTGCTGGCCTGTGACTGTCACGTCATCCCGGCAGTCCTCGGAACCACCGGGCAGGTCCTGGATCTCGGCCGCGCGAACCGACTGTTCACCGGAGCGCTGCGCCGCGCCCTCAATCTCCGAGACCGTGGCTGCGCGTTCCCCGGCTGCCAGCGGCCACCCGCCTGGTGCGACGGGCACCACATCGTGTCCTGGGCCGTCGGAGGAACCACCAGCCTGGACAACGGCGTCCTGCTCTGTGGTCACCACCACTCGGTCGTCCACGGCGACAACTGGGCGGTGCGGCTGGCCGCCGACGGCATCCCGGAGTTCATCCCGCCCGCGTGGATCGACCCCCAGCGAACGCCGCGGCGCAACAGCCGGCACAGACCCCCGGACCCCTGACGCCGACGCGTGGACGAGGACGACGGGTCGGGTCGGCGGTGGCGACGACGGCGGCGTCGGCGGCGGCTACGGTTTGCCTGGTGACATCTGGTCAGCCCGGTCGGTTCGAGCAGCCGGGGCACATGAGCCCGCAGCAGTTCCGGGAGCACGGACGGCAGGTTGTCGACTGGATCGCCGACTACCTGGAGACGATCGAGTCGCGGCCGGTCCGCTCCCAGGTCGCTCCCGGCGAGATCAGCGCCCAATTGCCGGCGCATCCGCCGCAGCAGCCTGAGCCGTTCGCCGCCGTACTTGCCGATCTGGAGAAGATCGTCCTGCCGGGCGTCACGCACTGGCAGCACCCTCGGCATTTCGCCTACTTCCCGGCGAACTCCTCGGGGCCGGCCATCCTCGGTGATCTGCTCTCGGCCGGCCTCGGCGTACAGGGGATGCTGTGGATCACCAGCCCGGCGTGCACGGAACTGGAGACGGTCGTCATCGACTGGCTCGCCGAGCTGATAGACCTGCCTGCACGGTTCCGCTCGACCGGTCTCGGCGGCGGCGTCATCCAGGACTCGGCGTCCAGCGCGAACCTCGTCGCGTTGCTGGCCGCGCTGCAGCGCATCAGTGC
>JACCXW010000383.1 GCA_013696785.1 Geodermatophilaceae bacterium
CTACACGCTCGCCAGCTACGACACCGATGACGGCTCCCCCGGCTCTGCGCAACTCCTGCTCGCGTTCGGCGCCGACGGCACCCCGCGTTGGGAGCGGACGTTCCGGATCAGTCCGCTGTCAAGCACCAGGCCGATGTCGATCGCCGTCGACCGAGTCACGGGGAACATCTACACGACAGGGAGCAACTTCCTGCGCGGTGACTCCTCCGTCGTCACGATCGCCTACGACGCGCAGGGACGCCTGCTGTGGAGCGAACAGCTGCCGGGCCAGCGAGGAGTCGCCATCGCGGTCGATCCAGCCAGCGGTCACGTCGTGGTCGGCGGTTATGCCCCCGACGGTGAACTGTTGACGCTGGCGTACGACCCCGACGGGCAGTTGCAGTGGAGTGTCACGGAGCCCGGCACGGAGGGGAGCACATTCGTCGATCTCGCCGTCGATCCGCGCACCGGGACGGTGATCCAGACCGGTTACGACAATCCCGAGCCGATCGGCAGGCGCAACGACTACGTCACCCGCGCGTACGACCTGACGGGGCAGCCGCTGTGGACGCGGATCTACAACGGCGTCGGCGACCGCAGCGACCGGCCGGGCGCATTGGTCCTGGACTCCCGCCGCGGCGTCGTCTACGTCACGGGAACGAGCGACCGCGACAGCTACCTGAGCTCTCACACCGACGTGACGACCGTGGCTTACGATCTGGCCGGCAACCTGCTCCGCGTCGATCGGTACGCCTCGCGCTACCACTTCAACTATGGGGAGGACATCGCCGTAGACCCGCGCGACGGCTCGGTCCACGTGGCCGGAACGGTTTACACGCAGGCCGGTCTGAACAGCGGCGCTCTCGCCCTGAGCTACCCGACGGCCGCCCCGGCCGGCTGAGCGGCTAGCGCCGGCCGTCCGTCAACGAACTCCCACGACGGCGAGGTCGTAGCCCCCGTAGGCCCGGTGCACATAGGCGTTGCGTAGCCGCTCGCCGGCTAGCAGCACGACCCGATCCTCCACTAGCGGCACGTACGCCGATAGCTCGACGAGCGTCTCGTCCAACATCTGCCACGTGCCTTCCGCCACGCCCGGGTCCGCCGCGGTCAGCGCCGCGGTGACGAGGGCGAGCAGGTCGGGGCCGCCGATCTGGGCGTAGTTGGCGCTGCCGGTCGGTTGCACGGCGCTCACCAGGGGCGGGTAGTACGTCGCGGGCGTCGGGAGGTCGCCGGACCAAGCGGTGACGAGAATCCCGTACTGCTCGGCCGTCACGTTGTCCGGGCGCCCGATGTCGGAGCTGTAGTACGTCTCCGGATCCAAGCCCACGACGAGGCCCTCGACACCGATCCGGGCGAGGTCGTCGGCGAGTGACCGGGCCACCTGCAGCGGCCGCTGGTCGTTCGGCGTGGCGATCCGGACACTGAAACCCTCGGGGCGACCGCACGCTGCAAGTTCGGCCTGCGCCTCGGCCAGGACGGGCTCCGTCGCCGGTGTGTTGTCGGATCCCGGCTCAGCGGCCGAGCCAGGCAGCGTCTGCGGCCCGAGACTGACGGCGGGGGTGACCCACTGCCCTCCCCCGAGCGCTTCGACCAGTGCCGGCCGGTCGACGGCGAGGGACACCGCCCGACGGCAGTGCACGTTGTCCATCGGTGGCACGGTGACCGGCAGCGCCAGCATCCGGATCGTGCCGCTCGTGGTCCGATCCGTGCGCGTCTGCAAACCGTCGTCGGCGTCGATGCGCAAGAGCGTCTCCGGCTGCACACCCGTGGACATCACGTCGAGATCCGCGGACCCGCCGATCACCCGCTGGTCGCGGTCAGGCCCGGTCAGGCCGGTGCGGATCTCCACCCGGTCCGGCAACGCGGTCCGAACCGGATCGGCGTCCCGGTCCCATCGCGGGTTGCGCTCCAATGTGATGCCAAGGACCTCGTCCACCACCGTGACGGCATACGGGCCTGAGGACACCGGATCGGCGCCGTAGTCGGCGCCGGTGTCGGCCGCGCGCGGCACCGGACTGCTCGACGGCAGCGCCATGATGTGGTCGAAGTCGGCGTAGGGCCGGTTGAGCCGGAACACCAGCGTCAGCGCGTCGGGTGTCTCGACGCGGGCCAGCCCGAGCCGCTGCGGATGCGGGTCGGTGTACGGCCCGCCGTAGGGATTGGCGGGGTCGTCGAGCAGGTCGACGACGTAGGTCGGGCCGCCGACGACGACGTCGGCGGCGAACGAGCGCTCGATGCCGTATTTGACGTCCGCCGCCGTGATCACGCTGCCGTCCTCGAAATGCTGGTCCGGCTTCAAGCTGTAGGTCCACGTCTGCCCGCCGTCGGACGGAACGCCCAGGTCGGTGGCGAGATCAGGCACCGGTTCGCTGCCGGCCGCCCCGGGTTCTGCGGCGTACGTCACCAGCGTCCGGGCGTAGAGCCGCATGATGTTCCAGACCCATGGGAAGTATGAGCGGGCGGGGTCGAGGCTGTCCGGCGCTCCGGCGACGATGCGCAGCGTGCCGCCGACCGACTGCGACGGCGAGCGTTCTTCGGTGACTCCGCGATCGGCAGCGGCCCCACTCGGCACACTGGCCGATAACGACTCCGTGACCGTGCCGGTGCAGCCAGTGAGCAGGAGTAGCGCCACAGCCACCGCGAGCCGGCCGACCGTGCGGCGCCGCTGCATCAGGGAACGGCCTACCCCTCCCGTGTCGCTGTTCGCCTCAGCTGCTCGGAGCCGCCGCGAGGCGGCAGATCCGGGCGAACTCGTCCGCGTCCAGGCTCGCTCCCCCGACCAGGGCGCCGTCGACATCGGGCTGCGCCACGATTCCTTCGGTGTTCGACGCCTTGACCGATCCGCCGTAGAGGATACGCATCCCACCCGCGAGCGCGGCGCCGTGTGTCTCGCGCAGCCGTTCGCGCAACGCCGAGCACATCTCCTGCGCATCTTCGGGTGTGGCGACCTCACCGGTCCCGATCGCCCAGACCGGTTCGTAGGCAAGGACCAATTCGGCGAGCCGGTCGGCGGCGAGGCCGGCCAGCGCGCCGTCCAGCTGAGTCAGGCAGTACTCGACGTGCCGGCCCTCGCTGCGGACCGGCAGCCCCTCACCGACGCAGAGGATCGGCGTGATCGCGTTGTCGAGCGCGGCGCCGAGCTTGGCGTTGATCGCCGCGTCACTTTCGTGGTGATGTTCGCGCCGCTCGGAATGCCCGACGAGCACGTACTGGCAGCCGAGCCCGGCGAGCATCGCTCCGCTGATGTCCCCGGTGTAGGCGCCGTCCGTGTGGGGGGACAGATCCTGCGCCCCGTAGCCGATCAGCAGCTGGTCCCCGACGATCAATGCCTGGACGCTGCGCAGCGACACAAAGGGTGGAAGGACGACGACCTCGACCCTCTGCAGCTGCGTCGCGTCGAGGCTGAACGCCACCTTCTGCACGAGCGCGATCGCTTCGAGGTGGCTGAGGTTCATCTTCCAGTTGCCCGCGATCATCGGGCGCCGCGCCGTGATCATGGGATACGGCCGCTCAGGGGCGGCGTGATCATGCGATACGGCCGGTCAGGGGCGGCGAGATCCCATGATCACGCGGGAACCGAGGCGTCGTCACGTCAGTCCGCCAGGGCTGCGAGGCCCGGCAGCGTCTTGCCCTCGAGGTATTCCAACGACGCGCCGCCGCCGGTTGAGATGTGGCCGTACGCCGACTCGTCCAGCCCCAGCGTCCGGACCGCCGCCGCGGAGTCCCCGCCGCCGACCACCGACAGGCCTGCTACGGCGGCCACGGCCTTGCCGACACCCTTCGTACCCCCGGCGAAGCCTGCCACCTCGAAAACACCCATCGGGCCGTTCCAGAACACGGTCTTGGCCCCGTCCAACGCCTCGGTGAAGAGCTGGACCGTCCGGGGCCCGATGTCCAGACCCTTCAGCCCGGCCGGGATGGCCTCGGCCGCGACGACCGTCACCCGGGCGTCGGCGACGACGGATTCGGCGCAGGCAATGTCCACCGGCAGCACGATCCGGTCCCCCGCATCGGCCAGCAGGCGCCGGCAGATGTCGACCTGCTGCTCCTCGAGCAGCGACCCGCCGACCTCGTGACCCTGCGCGGCCAGGAACGTAAAGCACATCCCGCCGCCGATCAGCAGCCGGTCGACCGTCGGTAACAGCGCCTCGATCACGCCGAGCTTGTCCGAAACCTTGCTGCCGCCGAGGACGACGACGTACGGGCGCTCGGGGTCCTCGACCAGGCGGCGCAGCACCTCGACCTCCCGCAGGACCAGCCCTCCGGCGTAGTGCGGGAGCCGCTGCGCGACGTCGTACACGCTGGCGTGCTTGCGGTGCACCGCGCCGAACGCGTCACCGACGTACGCCTGGGCCAGACCGGCGAGGTCATCGGCCAGCCGCCCGCGCTCCTCGTCGTCCTTGTTCGTCTCCCGCCCGTCGAAGCGGACGTTCTCCAGCATCGCGACCTGTCCGTCGGCGAGTGCCTGCACGGCGTGCCGGGCGCCCGCTCCGACCACGTCGGCCGCCATCGCTACGGACGCGCCGAGGAGTTCGCCGAGCCGTTGCGCGACGGGTGCCAGCGAGAACGCCGGATCCGGCCGCCCCTTCGGACGGCCGAGGTGGGCAGCCACGACGACGCGCCCACCGGCCTCGGTGAGCGCCTGGATCGTCGGCAGGCTCGCCTGGATCCGCCCGTCGTCGGTGATCAGAACCTCGCCCGTGGAGTTGTCCAGCGGCACGTTCAGGTCGGCCCGGACCAGAACGTGGGTGCCGCTGACACCAGTTCCCAGTAGATCCTCCAGAGACCGCATCAGATCTTGGCGGCCACGAGCACGGTGAGGTCGACCAGCCGGTTGGAGTAGCCCCACTCGTTGTCGTACCAGCCGACCACCTTGACCTGATCCCCTATCACCTTCGTCAGCCCCGAGTCGAAGATGCACGAGGCAGGATCACCGACGATGTCGGAGGACACGATCGGGTCCGCGGTGTAGGTCAGGATGCCCTTGAGCGCGCCCTCGGCGGCGGCTTCGAACGCGGCGTTGACCTCCTCGACGCTGGTCTCACGGCCGAGCGACGCGGTCAGGTCGGTGGCCGAGCCGGTCGGCACCGGCACCCGCAACGCGTAGCCGTCGAGCTTGCCCTTCAGCTCTGGCAGTACCAGCCCGATGGCCTTGGCCGCGCCGGTGCTCGTGGGGACGACGTTGATTGCGGCCGCTCGGGCCCGGCGCAGATCCTTGTGCGGCCCGTCCTGCAGGTTCTGGTCCCCGGTGTAGGCGTGAATCGTGGTCATCAGCGCTCGCCGGATCTCGAACGTGTCGTGCAGCACCTTGGCCAGCGGGGCCAGACAGTTCGTCGTACACGACGCGCACGAGATCACCGTCTGGCCACCGTCGTACTCGTCGTCGTTCACGCCCGGCACGATGGTGACGTCCTCGCCGGTGGCCGGCGCGGAGATGATCACCTTCTTCGCACCGCCCTGGTCGACATGCTGTCGCGCCTTGTCGGCGGCGGTGAAGAAGCCGGTCGACTCGATCACCACATCGACGCCGAGGTCACCCCAGGGCAGGCTGCCCGGCTCCCGTTCGGCGAGGATCCGCAGCAGCTTCCCGTCGATCTCGATGCCCTCGTCGGTGGTCGTCACGGTGTTGGACAGCCGCCCGAGCACGCTGTCATAGCGCAACAGGTGCGCCATCGTCTTGACGTCGCCGAGGTCGTTGGCCGCCACGATGTCGATGTCCTGGCCGCTGGCCTGGACGGCCCGCCAGAAGTTGCGGCCGATCCGGCCGAACCCGTTGATTCCTACCCGGACGGTCACGTCGTGTCTCCCTCGGTGTACTGGCAGCGCCTGTTCGCCGACCCTATCGCCCGAGGCTCAGTGCAGGTCGCGCCGCCGGAACAGCCAGGTGCCGGCGGCGAGCAGGACGAGCAGATATGCCGCCAACGTCAGACCCCCCCTGACGTTGGACACGATCATCTCGGTGAACTCGGTGAAGCTGCCGGTTCCCTGGTCGACCGTCGGCCCTTCCACGAACAGCGACAGGCCGCCGTCCTCGACGAGCGCTCCGGCGCTTTCGCTGACGAGGAACGGCTGGGACTTCGGGACGAATCCGCGCAGCGCGGACTCGACGATGGCGAAGTACGCGAAGCCGACACCTAGCGCGGCGCCGGTGTTGCGTACCAGGTTGGCCAGCCCGAAACCGAACAGCGTGCCGACCACGGCGAGCAGGACTCCCCGGCCGGCCTGCCCGGAGAAGTCCGACCAGAACCCGTCGGGGACGGCCGTGGTGCTTCCCCGGGTCCGGACGAGCACGTGTGACGCCCCGAGCCACAGTAGTTGGCCGACGACACCGAGCGCGGCGCCGGCCAGCACCGCGACGCCCGTCTTGACCCCGATCACCTTCAGCCGGCGGGTCTCCCAGAACAGCAGGGCCACGATCGAGCGCGTGGACCACTCGGCACCGACGTACGTCGCCCCGATCACGAAACCGAGCATCGCGGTCGCCGCGGCGACCCCCAACGAGCCGGCCGGGAGATCGTCGGTCAGCGTGAACGGTCGCTTGTCGATGTAGTTCTCGACGACGAAGCCCTGCTCGTCCAGCGGCGGTCCGCAGGCGAACTCCCGCTCCTCCTCCGGAATGGACTCATCGGCCAGGCACTGCTCCCGGAACTGCTCGGACAGGGCGATGTCCTGTTCCAGTCGCGCCTGCGCGTCGGCGAGGACGTCGGGGGTCGGTTCCGAGAACTGGGTGAACGCGACGATGGACAGCACGACGAACCCGATCAGGGCCAGACCGACCAGCAGCTGGATGAACCGGCGGGCGCGCAGCCGGGCGATCTCGGTCCTGAACAGCGAGCCATTCCGGGTCTCCGGCTCGGCGACGGCGTGCCGGGGCGGCGCGGTCACACTTCCTCCGCGGTGAGATCAAGGAACACGCTTTCCAGGTCAGCGGAGATCGGTGACAGCTCGCTGAGGTACAGATCGTGGGCGGCCAGGGCCCGGGTGATGGTGCTGGGCTCGGTCACGCCGTGTACCAGCCAGGCGTCGGCCAGCGCGGTCAATGTGAATCCAGCTGCCATCAGGACGTCGTACGCCGCCTGCTGGTGGCCCGGGACCATGACGCGGACGTCACCGGTCGAGCCAGTCGCCAGTACGTCGGCCACGGCGCCGGTGGCGACGAGCTTGCCGCGGGCGATGATCGTGACGTCGTCGCAGACCTGCTGGACCTCACTGAGCAGGTGCGAGGACAGCAGGACCGTGGTCTGACCATCGGACCCGAGCTGCTTGATGAGTTCGCGAACCTCACGGATCCCGGCGGGGTCGAGACCGTTACTGGGCTCGTCGAGCACGAGCAGGGTCGGTTCCTTGAGCAGTGCCGCGGCGATCCCGAGGCGCTGCTTCATGCCCAGGGAGTAGCCCTTGAACTTGTCCTCTCCGCGGTCACGCAGGCCGACGATCTCCAGGCATTCCTCCACCCGGTCGCGGGACACACCGGCCACGCCGGCGAGCAACCGCAGGTTGCGGCGCCCGCTGAAGTTGGGGAAGAACAGCGGGGATTCGACGAGTGCACCGACGGATCCGATGACGTCGGGCAGATCCTCAGGCACCGGACGGTCGAGCAGCCGCATGCTGCCGGAGTCGACCCGGACGAGGCCCAGCAGAGCCCGGATCGTGGTTGTCTTGCCCGATCCGTTCGGGCCGAGGAAGCCGTGCACCCGGTGCGCCCCGACCGAGAGGTCGAGACCGTCGAGCGCCTTCTGCGGCGGCTTGCCGCGCCGGTGGTAGGACTTGTGCGCGCCCGTGACCTCGACGACCGCCACCGCACCTCCTCGTGCTGGTCGAGCTGGCGTCACGATGCCTGGTCGGCCACTGTCCCACAGCGGCGGAGCGGATCAGGTCAGGCGGACGGGGCGGGGCGGTACGTCCCGAAGCACCAGACGTTGCCTTCAGGGTCGCGGGCGGCGAACTCTCGTGAGCCGTAGTCCTGATCCACGAGCCCCATCACGATCTCGGCGCCGGCGGCGAGCGCCTGGTCGTGCAGGGCGTCCGGCGTCTCCGTGACCAGGTAGGTGCAGACCCGCCCGGTGTCGAAAGGACTGTCGGTGCCGGACCGCGACGCCACCATGACCACACCGTCGGCGTACGTGAGTTCGGCATGGACGACGGCGCCGTCCTCGCCCTCGGTGACCGGCCCGGTGGCGAAGCCGAACGCCGCCCGCAGGAACTCGATGGCGGCCCGTCCGTCGGTGTACCGGATGGTCGGGACGATGGTCGGGCCGGCGCTGGAAGCTGTCATGCGGGTGAGCGTAGGCGCGGCGTATGACGGCGGTCACCGGCGAGGACCAGGTAGACCGCGACCGCGCAGACGACGACCCCGGGAACGGCCAGTGCGCCGGGTGGCTGGCCGAACATGGTGTAAGCCCAGACCATCGTGACCGGTGGCGTCAAGTACAGCAGCGTGCTGACCCGGGTGGCGCCGCTGCGACGCAACACGACCAGATAGCTGCCGTAGCCGCCGAACCCCGACAGGACGACGACCCACGCAACCGCCCACCAGAAACCCGCGGACGCGGGTGGGTACACACGACCCGTGGCATTAGCCGCAGCGAGGAAGAAGACGGCCCC
>JACCXW010000384.1 GCA_013696785.1 Geodermatophilaceae bacterium
GTGCTGGAGTCCGAGCGCCCGGACCAACGCGTCGACGATGCGCAAGTTGGCCTGATGCGGGATGAACACGTCGATGTCGGCCATCGTCACTCCCGCCCGCTCGCAGCATTCGCGAGCAACCGGCGCCAGCTTCGTGGTGGCCCAGCGGAATACGGCCTGACCGTCCATCTCCATCAGCATTGCCCGGTCCCGGACAATGATCGCTTCGCGCTTGCTGCCGTCGCTGCCCCACACCACCGGGCCGATGCCCGGCTCGTCGGCACCGGTGACGACGGCCGCGCCGGCCCCGTCCCCGAAGATGATGCAGGTGCCTCGATCGAGCGGGTCCACCCAGTCGGTGAGGCGTTCCGCGCCGATCACCAGCACGCGCTGCGCCGACCCTGTGCGGATCGCGTCGGAGGCGGAGCTGAGCGCGTAGCAGAAGCCGGCGCAGGCGGCGTTCAGGTCGTAGGCGCCGGGATCGTGCATTCCGAGCCGGTCCGCGATGGTCGGTCCGACGCCGGGGATGGACGTGGGGGCGGTGCAGGTCGCCATGATCAGCAGATCGATGTCCTCGGGACCGAGTCCACTTGCCGCCAGCGCCTTGCCACCCGCGGCGACCGCCATGTCGGCCAGCGACTCGCCCTCGCCCGCGAAGTGCCGTTGCCTGATGCCGACCCGGCTGCGGATCCACTCGTCGCTGGTGTCGACCGTCAGGGCCAGCTCGTCGTTGGTGACGACGCGGTGCGGCCGGTAGTCGCCGAGGCCGATGATGCGCGCGCCTGCTGCGCCGCTGGGGAACTTCATCGGCTGCCCGCGGGGTAGAGCCTGGCCAGTGGGTCGCCGGCGTCCACGAGATCGCCGTCCTCGACCAGCCACTCCGCCAGTACGCCGTCGTACGTGGCGCTCACGTGAACCTCCTCGCGCTTGCTGACAACAGTGCCGAGCGGCGTACCGGCCGCGACATCGGCGCCTGCGCTGACCCCCGCGTGCTGCATCGTCCCCCGCACGGGAGCCACGATCACCCGCCAGTCCGGCGTGTGCTCGGCCTGCTGCGCACCGGCGTGCCGGGCGAGCAGGTCACGCGCCGCCGGCAGATCTTCCGGCGTCTTCAGTGCAACGATGTCGACCCCCTTCAGTTCCCGCTTGACCAGGCCGGCCAGCGTCCCGGCCGGCGGCAGTTCCAGCGCGGCGGTCACGCCGAGGTGGCGCATCGTGGCAAGGCAGCTGTCGAAGCGCACCGGTGCGGTCACTTGGCGGACCAGCCGTTCGAGCATCTCCGCACCGCTCTGTACGGCGGTGCCGTCGGCGTTGGACAGCAGCAATCGGTCGGGGTCGTTGGTGGTGATGCCGCCGGCCAATGCGGCCAGCGCCTCCTCGGCCGGTGCCATGTACTCGGTGTGGAAGGCACCCGCGACCGGCAGCGGCACCACCCGGGCCTTGGCCGGCGGGTCGGCGCGCAGCTGTTCCAGCCGGTCTTTGAGACCGGCGGCGACGATCTGCCCGGCGCCGTTGCGGTTGGCCGCGGTCAGACCACACTCGGTGACTCGGCGTACGACGTCTTCGGGGTCCCCGCCCAGCACTGCGGACATCCCGGTGTCGGCCCGGCCGCATGCCGCGGCCATCTCCCGCCCGCGCACGGCGGCCAGCGCCACCGCGGTGTCAGGGTGCAGGACACCGGCAGCCGCGGCCGCGGTGAGCTCGCCGACACTGTGTCCGGCGGTCACGCCCGCTCCGTCCAGGTCCAGTTCCCGGGCGGCGAGCAGGCCCAGCGCCACGATCAGCGGTTGGGTGACGGCGGTGTCCCTGATCTGCTCCGCGTCGGCCTCGGTCCCGAGGTGGTGCAGGTCGAGGCCGGTCAGCGCGGACATCCAGCTGATCACCGCGCCGGCCGCGGGCAACTGCAGCCACGGCGTGAGCATCCCGGGGGCCTGAGATCCCTGGCCCGGGGCGAGAAGAACCAGCACCCTATGACCATCCCAACTATCGGCGGCTTTCCGGCGTACCGGCTCACACGAAGTCCGGACCTGCCTGTTTGTAGGGATCCTACAAGAGTGGGCTCTCCGCGAGATGCCCGTACGCGAGCGCCACGCGGATGGTGAAGGCGCCCCGCGGGTCCGTCGGAGCCTGCCCGCAGATCTCCGCAGCCCGCCGCAGTCGGTACCGCACGGTGTTGGGGTGTACGAAGAGCGCCCGTGCCGTGCCCTCCAACGTTCCGCCTGACCCGACGTAGGTCTCGACCGTCTGCAGCAGGCCCGGGCTGCCGGCCAGCGCCCGGTAGACCTGCTCGACGAGTGCCTCCCGTGCGTCGTCGTCCCCGGCGAGCGCCCGCTCCGGCAGCACGTCGTCGGCGTGCACCGGGCGCGGCGCCTGCGGCCAGGCTGCACAGGCCCGCAGCCCCGACATCGCTGCCCGTGCGGAGCGGCCGGCCACCCCCAGCCCGTCGACCGAGGGGCCGAGCACGACCGGCCCCGGGCCGAATTCCGCCAGCAACGGCCGGGTCAGCGAGTGGGCGTCGGCGACGCCGCCGAGTACGACGATGAGCAACTCCCCGTGGACGCCGGCGAGCACCTCGGCGTGGTGCAACCGGGCAACCCGCTGCAACGCGCGGTGGATGTCGTCGCTGTGCGCCGTCGCGGCTCGTCCCACCACGACGGTGACCGGGCTGAGCGAGGCCCAGCCCAGGGCCGCAGCCCGGCTCGGCAGTGTCTCGTCGCTGTCGCCCCGCAGCAACGCGTCGACGACCAGGGCTTCCAGCCGGGCATCCCAGGCGCCCCTGTTCTCGGCGAGCGTCGCGTACACCTGGGCGGCGGCGAAGGCGATCTCCCGACTGAACCGCAGCACGCCCTCACGCAGTGCCTGCTCCTCACCGGGCGCGGCGAGCGCGTGCGTCCGCGACTCGACGACGTCCACGGTCACCCGGACAAGGTCGACGGTCTGCTTCAGGCTGACGGTGCGGGCCAGCTCCCGCGGCGCGGCGCCGAAGACCGGGCCGGTCAGCTTCGGGCTGCTGCCGGGGGAGCGCAGCCACTCCACGAACGAGGAGATGCCCGCCTGGGCGACGAGGGTGACCCACGAGCGCTGGTCGGGGGGCATCGACCGAAACCAGGGCAGCTGCTCGTCCATCCGCGACACGCTTTGCGTCGCCAGCGCGCCCGAGGCCCGTTCGAGCCGGCGCAGCGTCGCCTCCAACGGCACCGAGGTCACGTGGGGAGCCTGCCACGCCCGCGGCCGCCGCCACGCTGCAGCCGCGCTGCGCGGCCCGTTCGTACGTACCGTTAGGCACTATGGCGTGCGAGGACACCGACGGTGCGGGAAGAGCGCCGGCTGTCGAGGCGAGCACGTGACCCGAGCCGCTGCCGGCGATCGCCGCCGGATGCTTCTCCTCGGACTGTCGCTGTGGCTGCTCGTCGTGCTGCCGCTGGCTCTGCTCGTCGGCCTGAAGTGGGAGCCGCTGCTGCGCCTCGACCGCTCAGTTGTCGATGCCCTACATCCACCGGCCGCCGAGCATCCGGCGTTCGAAGGGCTGCTGAACCTCGTCACCACCGCCGGGACGTCGTGGTTCAGATGGCTTGTCCTTGCCCCCGTCGCGATCTGGGCGTTCCGGAGCGGCCGGCTGAGGCTGGGGTGGCTCCTCGTCGTGGCGGCCGGATTGATCGGTGTGGTCACGAGCGGGCTGAAGCTCCTCGTGGACCGCGACCGCCCGGACTTCCCCGACCCGATCTTCGTGTCGGACTCGCTGTCGCATCCCAGCGGGCACTCCTCCGGCGTGGTCACGCTGGTAGGCCTGCTGCTGGTCGCGTTCCTGCGACTGCAACCGCCTCGACACCGGGTGGCGACGGTGGTCGGCGGCCTGGTGTTGGTGCTCGCCGTCGGGCTCACCCGGATCGTTCTCGGGGCGCACTACCCGAGCGATGTCGTGGCCGGGTTCGCGCTCGGCGCCGGCTGGGTGCTTGTGCTGACTGCGCTGTTCGACGCGCTGCCGGGGCCGGTGCAGGAACAACCCGACGGCGAGAGGTTGTTGCGCAAGCAACTACCAACCGAGAGGGGTCTCGATGAGCACGGACCTGCGACGTAGCGACGAGCGCTTCGCCACCCGGATCTCCTGGCTGAACTCCAAGCACTCGTTTTCCTTCGGCGGGCACTACGACCCTGCCAACATCCACTTCGGGCTGCTGCTCGTCAACAACGACGACATCGTGTCCGCCGGGAGCGGGTTCGAGACGCACCCGCACCGGGACATGGAAATCGTGACCTGGGTGCTGTCCGGGTCGCTCGTACACCAGGACTCCGAAGGCCACACCGGCGTGCTGTACCCCGGGTTGGCGCAGCGGATGAGCGCCGGCACGGGGATTCTGCACTCGGAGAAGAACGACTCCTGGCGGGTTACCGGTGAGCGCCACGACGACCCCGTGCACTTCGTGCAGATGTGGGTGGTGCCCGACGAGCGCGGGATCCGGCCGGGTTACGAGCAGCTCGACATCAACGCAGATCTGGAGCGCGGCGGCCTCGTCACCGTGGCCTCGGGCCGCCGGGCGGGCAAGGCCGACGCGGCGATCCAGATCCGGCAGCAGGACGCGACCCTGTACGCCGCCAGGCTGGCACCGGGGGAGAAGGTCACGCTGCCGGCTGCGCCCTACGTCCACGTATTCGTCCCGGTGGGGCGGCTCGAGGTCGAGGGCTCAGGTGTCCTCGCGGCCGGTGACTCGCTGCGGCTCGCCGCGGCCGACGGTCAGCGGGTGAGCGCCGGCTCCGACGGCGCGGAGATCCTGGTCTGGGAGATGCACGCCGCCCTCGTCTGACGTCGGCACCGACGGGGCCGGCACTCCGCCCCGCAGGTACCCCTGCGGGGGTTGCGTGGGCGGGTCCTTGCCGCGTGTGCGTGTACGACTTTCGGTTGGTCCCGGGTCCGCCGCATGTTGGTTGCCTGCACGCCG
>JACCXW010000397.1 GCA_013696785.1 Geodermatophilaceae bacterium
GGGGCCGGGTGGCTGCGTCAGGGGCCGGGTGGCCGGGTCAGGGGCCGGGTGGCGGTGTCGGTGTCGCGTCGGTGCCGGCCGGATCGGCACCACCCGTGGTCGGCTCCGAACCGCCCGGTGACGGGTCGGTCGTGCCGGGCTCCGGCGGGGTGCCCGTTGGCTCGGAGCTACCGGTCGGGTCCGACGTACCCGTGGGATCCGACGTACCGGTCGGATCGGGGGTACCCGTCGGATCCGGCGTGCCGCTCGGATCCGGCGTTCCGGACGGATCTGGCGTGCCGCTCGGGGGCGTCGTCGTCGGGGGCGTCGTCGTCGGTGGCACGGTGGTGGGTAGCGGTGTCGTCGGCGGCGGACCAGGATGCGCAGGGTCGGTGACGGGGTCCGTCGGCACGGCCGGCGGTGGTCCGGCCGGCTGCGGCGGCGGGCCGGTCGGCCGCACGCCCTGCGCGTAGGCATCGGCGTAGAAGACGACGAGGTCGACGTAGGAGTCGGAGTGGTTGTAGCGGAAGACCGCCGAGCGCCGGCCGGCCTCATCGGAGAGGTCACCCGGACCGGAACAGAGGTAGCTCGCCGCGGCCAGTGCGGCGTCGTACAGGTTGTGCGGATCCACGACCCCGTTGGCGTCGCCGTCGGCGTCCGGGAACGCCGACCAGGTACCGGGGATGAACTGCATCGGCCCGACCGCGCGGTCTTAGGTCGGGTCGAAGTCGAGCCGTCCACCGTCGGAGTCGGGGATGAGGGCCACGCCGGGACGGCCGTCCAGCGCGATGCCCAGGATTGGTGGTGCCACCGTGCCGTCGGCTGCGGGCTGCCGGCCGCCGTACTGGCCGTGGTCGGTCTCGACCCGCCCGATCCCGGCAATCAGGGACCAGTCGATCCGGCAGTCGGGGTCCGCCTCGGCCATGCTCGCTGCCGCCGAGCGGTAGGCGTCGAGGGCAACGTCCGGGATGCCGAGGTCGGTCACCTCTGAGACCGGCACGGTCGTCGGCGACGGTACGCGGGGCAGCGTGCCCCTGCCCTTACCTGCGTTGTCGGGAACCATCGCCCAGGGCAGGCCGGACGGTACGGCTTGGCCACCCATGCCGAGCTGGAGTGCGGCCAGCTGTGTGTCGGACGCCTGCGAGTCAGTTGACGCCGCGGCACCACCGACCGAGGACCCGGCGACGAGCGAGGAGATCGCGACACCGACCAGGACGCCCAGGCCGGCGCGACGCCGGGAGTGCGCCCGTGCGAGGTCCCGGCGGTGCTCTGCGGACATCGACTCAGGAGGCGCGGCGAGGTGCAGCTGCAGCCGCAACGGCGGCAGCCACTGGATGCGGCGTAGCTCCCGCGGGTCTGGACGCACTGACTGGGACTCCCCGAACGTTGGCGGCACCAGGAATGTAACCGCCCATCGGCCCGCGCACGAGGGGAAGGCGTAAAAGCAGCGTCAACGTGACCTGGCGACCCGCCCCTCGGTCCAAACCGGCTCCGGAGCCTCGTAGACCGCCCCGTCCGCTCCGAACATCAGATACCGGTCGAACCCTCGCGCGAACCACCGGTCGTGGGTCACGGCAAGCACCGTCCCGTCGTAGGACTCCAGGCCTGTCTCCAGCGCCTCGGCACTGGCGAGGTCGAGGTTGTCGGTGGGCTCGTCCAGCAGCAGCAACGTGGCGCCGTCCAGCTCCAGCAGCAAGATCTGCAGCCGGGCCTGCTGGCCGCCGGAGAGTGTCCCGAAGCTCTGATCTGCCTGGTCGGACAGCTCGTAGCGGCGAAGTGCCGCTATGGCACCGCCGCGATCCATCCCGGCACGGGCGCCCTCGCCATGCCAGAGCACGTCGGCCAGCGTGCGGTCGAGCAGGGCAGGCTGCTCGTGCGTCTGGGCGAACCACCCCGGGCGTACCCGGGCGCCGAGCTTGCAGGCTCCGGTGTGCGAGACGGGATGCCCGGCGAGCAGCCGCAGGAAGTGGCTCTTCCCGGAGCCGTTGGAGCCGAGCACAGCCACCCGTTCGCCGTAGAAGATCTCCGCGTCGAAGGGTCGCATTAGCCCCGTGAGCTCGAGTTGCTTGCAGGTGATCGCACGTACGCCGGTCCGCCCGCCGCGCAGCCGCATCGA
>JACCXW010000402.1 GCA_013696785.1 Geodermatophilaceae bacterium
GCGCCGGGGTCGGCGAACCCGCAGCGCGTCCGCGAACACGCCGACTCGATCCGGCAGCGGGTCGCGGTGGCGGACCGGTGGCGCGCGGAGCGGCGTACGGCGGTGGCCGCGGCCGAGGCCGATCTGCTGGCGACGGCGCAGTCCCTCGCGGACGGGTCCGCCGACAATCCGGTTCACACGCCCGAGTCCGCCCGACCGAACTGACTCATCAAGGCCAGCATGTTTCCGGCCGGATCACAGAAGAACGCCATCCACTCCTCGGTCCCGTCCTCGTGTCGATGGATCAGCTGCGGAGCGGCATCGAAACGGAGCCCCTCGGCTGCGAGCCGGGCGTGCGCTGCGCGCACATCGCCGACCATGAAGTACACGATCGAGCCCGGCGTCCACTTGTCGGCTGGCACCGCCTGCAGGTACAGGCGGGTGCCGCCGCAGTCGAAGAACGACAGCTGCCCGAACGTGTAGAGGTGCCGCAGGACCAGCACATCTCGATAGAACCGCTCGGCATCCTCGATGTCGGTCACGTGCAGGGCGATCTGCCCGACGCTGGTCAGTCGGGTTACGTCGGTCACGGGTATGCCCTTCGCTCGATGTGGGGCGCTGCCCGACGCGAAACGTCCCTCGCCGCGGCGGCACCTGTCAACCGGTGCGCCCGGCCCGAGCGTGACGTTCTAGCCTCGCAACCGTGGGCATGGTGTTCGACGGGATCGACGAGAAGCTGGCGAGCTGGCTGGGAGCGCAGCCGATGTTCTTCGTCGCCACTGCCCCCTTGGCCGGCGACGGCCTGGTGAACTGCTCGCCCAAGGGTCTGCTCGAGACGTTCGCCGTACTGACCGAGCGGCGGGTGGCCTATCTCGACCTGACCGGCAGCGGGATCGAAACCGTCGCACACCTGCGCGAGAACGGCCGGATCGTCCTGATGTTCTGCGCGTTCGAAGGCCGGCCCAGGATCGTGCGGCTGCACGGGCGAGGCGAGGTGGTCCTACCCTCCGATCCGGGCTTCGGGGACCTGGTGACCCGCTTCAGCGACCATCCGGGGACCCGCGCGATTGTCACGGTCGACGTGGATCGGGTCTCGGACTCCTGCGGTTTCGCCGTACCGCGTCTGGCCTACGTGGAGGACCGCGATCTCCTCGACCTGTCGGCAGTCAAGAAGGGTCCGGCGAAGATGGCTGCCTACCGCGAGGAGAGAAACGCGACGAGCCTCGACGGCCTGCCGGGGTTGCCATGCTGATCCGTCGGGTCACGGCTGATGACTGGTCGGCGATCTGGCCGTTCTTGCATCGCATCGTGGCGGCCGGCGAGACGTACACGTACGACCGCGACGTCAGCGAGGAGCAAGCTCGCCGGCTCTGGCTCGTGCCGCCACCGGGCCAGACCGTCGTCGCCGTCGATGACAACGCCGACGACAACGACGACGACGGCCGGAACGTCCTGGGCACGGCCAAGATGTACCCCAACCAAGGCGGTCCCGGCGCGCATGTCGCCAGCGCCAGCTTCATGGTCGACCCCCGGCACACCGGGCGGGGCGTCGGCCGCGCGCTGGGCGGGCACACGCTGGACTGGGCACGCGCCGAGGGCTATCGGGCGATGCAGTTCAACGCAGTCGTCGAGACCAACGTCGGTGCCGTCGCGCTGTGGCGCTCGCTCGGCTTCGAGGTGCTGGCCACCGTGCCGGAGGCGTTCAACCACCCGCAGCACGGTTACGTCGGGCTGCACATCATGCACCGTCGACTCTGACCGACCGATCCGGCTAGCCGGCTGCGGCCTGCTGGGAGCCGATGAACACGTCGATGCCGTCCAGGACACGCGACAGTCCGAACTCGAAGGCTGCCTGCGGGTCGAATGCGGCGCCGGCCACCGCCCCGACGCGTGCGGCGGTCGGCCAACGGTCCGCATCGAAAACGTTCTCCAGATAGGGCGCATGCGCCGACCACCACTGCTCGTCGGTCTGCCCCGTGCGCTGTTCGGCCCCCGCGGAGTCGACCGCCCCTTTCGCGGCGCCCTGCACGAACCCCGTGATCAAGGTGACGACGGCGTCCATGTCGAACTCGTCGAGGCCGGTGTCTGCCACCGCCCGCAGTTCCTGGTCGTACTTGGCCATCAGGTTCGGCCCGAGGACAGGGCGGCTGGCGGCGACCTGCAGGATCCAGGGATGGCGCCGATAGAGCGTCCAATTGGCCCTGGCCACCCGCTCGAGTGCGGCCCGCCATCCGCCCTCCCTGTCGGAGTCCCCGCCGTCGAGTACCTCGGCGTACACCGTGTCGATCATGGCGTCGAGCAACTCGGCCTTGCCGGGAACGTGGGAGTACAGCGTCATCGCGCCCACGCCGAGCCGCTGCGCCACCCGGCGCATCGACAGCGCCCCCAGTCCAAGGTTGTCGGCTTCGTCGATCGCGGCAGCCAGGATCAGGTCCACGTCGATGCCGGGTGGCCGGCCCCTGCCACGCGGTACGGGTTCGCGGCTGCGCCACAGCAGCGCCATGGCGCGAGCGGGATCGCCGCGGCCGACGTATTCGGTGGTCATGAGGTGGCACCGTACCGCTGAAGGTGATATACCGTACGGCGTACGAGAAGCCTCAGGAGGCACGATGGAACCGACGATCTTCGCCCAGGGCCTTCGCAAGTACTACGGCGACGTACCGGCTCTCGACGGTTTCGACCTGACCGTCCCGGCCGGCACGGTCTGTGCGCTGCTCGGTCCGAACGGCGCGGGAAAGACCACCGCCGTGCGAATCTTCAGCACCCTGCTGCGACCGGACGCCGGGCGGGCCGAGGTAGCAGGGTGCGACGTGACCGCGCGAGCGGCGGAGGTACGCCGCCGGATCGGGTTGGTGGGGCAGCACGCCGCGATCGACGAGATCCTCAGCGGACGGCAGAACCTGGAATTGTTCGGCCGGCTCTACCACCTCGGCCGCCGAGGGGCCCGGAACCGGGCCGACGAACTGCTCGAGCGGTTCGGTCTGGCCGACAGCGGCGGCAACGCGGTGTCCACCTACTCCGGCGGGATGCGACGGCGCCTGGATGTGGCCTCCAGCCTGATCCTGGCGCCGTCCGTGTTGTTCCTCGACGAGCCGACGACCGGCCTGGACCCGCGCGGCCGGGCAGAGGTCTGGGACATGGTGCGACAACTGGTCAACACCGGCACCACCGTGCTGTTGACCACGCAGTACCTGGACGAGGCGGATCAGTTGGCCGGTCAGATCGCGGTGCTCAACTCCGGTCGGGTCATCGCCGAAGGGACACCCGACAAGCTCAAAGCCAGGATCGGCGGGGACCGGATCGAGATCGTGGTCGACGAGGGTCAAGATCTGGCCGTCGCCGGTGCCGCCCTCGCCGCCGTAGCTGGTGGACGTCTCGAGATCGACACCCGGTGCCGGCGCCTCAGCGCTCCCGTGGCGGATCGCCGGCGCGCGCTGTACGACGCGGTACGAGCGCTGGACGTCGCGGGGGTGCGCACTGAGGACGTCGCTATCCGCCGCCCGACGTTGGACGACGTCTTTCTGCATCTGACCGGACAGTCACGAGAGGAGTCACTTGCGTGAGCGGCCCGGTAGGAGCAGCACGCTGGGCGTTGCTCGACGCAGTGGCGATCACCGGACGGGACATCTCGCACTGGGTGCGCAGGCCGCTGCCAGTGGTCGTGACGCTGCTGTTCCCGGTGATGACGGTTGTGTTGTTCGGGTATCTGCTGGGCGGCGCCATCGACGTCCCGGGCGCCGGGAACTACTTCGACTACCTGCTCCCCGGGATGTTCGCCCTGACCATGGCCTTCGGTGTGGAGGCGACCATGCTCGCCGTGATCACCGACGCCGCCAAGGGCGTCACCGACCGGTTCCGCTCCATGCCGATGGCGTCCTCGGCCGTCGTCGTCGGCAGATGCTCGGCCGACATGCTGAGTTCTGCGCTCGGCCTGTTGGTGCTGGTCGGCTGCGGGCTCGCCGTCGGCTGGCGGTGGCACGAGGGCTGGGCGGCCGCCGTCGCAGCGGTCGGCCTGCTGCTGTTGCTGCGGTTGGCACTGCTGTGGCTGGGCATCTACCTGGGGCTGCTCAGCAAGGATCCTGGCGCCGTGATCGCTGTACAGATCCTGGTGTGGCCGCTGGGGTTCCTCTCCAGCGCGTTCGTGTCTCCCCAGACGATGCCGGGTTGGCTCGGGGCGATCGCCGATTGGAATCCGCTGTCGGCGACTGCCAACGCCGCCCGTGAGCTGTTCGGGAACCCGGGTTGGGGCGGCGACTCGTGGATGGCCGAACACTCGGTACTCATGGCCGTCGTGTGGCCGCTGGTACTGATCGCCGTCTTTGCTCCGCTGTCGGTGCGGCGATACCAACGCCTCAGCAGGTGACTGAACCGCGCTCCGATTGCGTTTGTTGTTAGCCATGTCTAACGTATCGATTCATGCAGGCTACGAGCGCCGCTGAGGATTACCTCAAAGCCATCTATCACCTCGCCACCGAGGGCGAGTCCGTCACCACCTCGACTATCGCGAGACGCCTCGGGGTGTCGGCGCCGTCCGTCTCGGCGATGGTGAAGCGGCTGGAGGCCGGGAAACTCGTCGTCCGCCGTGGCGAGGGAGGACTCGTCCTGACCGCCGGCGGTGAGCGGCAGGCGCTGCGGGTCGTGCGCCGGCACCGGCTGCTGGAGACATTCCTGGCCGAGGTGGTCGGCGTCCCCTGGGACGAGGTACACGACGAGGCCGAAGTGCTCGAGCACAGCCTGTCCGACCGGTTGGAAGAGCGCATCGACGCGCTGTTGGGCCATCCTGCGCACGATCCGCACGGCGATCCGATCCCGCCGCGGTCGGGACCACACGACGAACGTTGGGCCGATCCCCTCACGGCCGCGCCGACCGGTGCCCGGTTCCGGATCGAACGGGTCAGTGACCGCGACCCGGACGCGTTGCGGTACCTGGCCGGCATCGGGCTGCGCCCCGGCGTACTCGTCGATGTCGGTGCGCGGGCACCGTTCGGCGGGCCGCTATGGGTCACCGTCGACGGCGCGGAGCATGCGCTCGGGACCCAACTGACCAACCTCCTGCACGGTGCCGTCGCGAGAGCGGCCAAGAAACCCACCCGGCGGACTCGATGACTGCGATCCGCCCGTCGCGGACGCGGTTCCTGGTCTTTGGCGCCCTGCTCGGCACGGCCGGGGTGGCGGAGCGCGCCGGATGACGCTGTTGCGGCGGTTACCGATGCTCGGTCGGACCGAGCCGGACGACGCGGAGCACTCGCTCGCCGCCGTCCGCTCGCGCGGGCGTATCCGCGGCCCCCTGATGCTGGTCGGCCCCGCCTTTGTCGCGGCGATCGCGTACGTCGATCCCGGCAACTTCGCGACCAACTTCGCCGGCGGGGCGTCGTTCGGCTACGAGCTGGTCTGGGTCATCGTGGCGGCGAACCTGATGGCGATGGTCATCCAGTCGCTGTCCGGAAAACTCGGCCTCGCGACCGGCCTGAGCCTGCCGGAACTGTGCCGAGAGCACTACCGGCGGCCGGTCACGCGGGGGCTGTGGGTGCAGGCCGAGGCGGTGGCGATGGCGACCGACCTCGCCGAGATCATCGGCGGCGCGATAGCCCTGCAACTGCTCTTCGACATACCGCTGTTCACCGGCGGGCTGATCACCGGAGCCGTCGCCTTCGCGTTGCTCGGGATGCAGAGCCGGGGATTTCGGCCCTTCGAGCGGGTGATCAGCGGCCTGCTGCTCGTGATCTTCCTCGGTTTCCTCTACGACCTGATCCTGGTGGTGCCGGACCCGGCCGGTGTGGCCTCCGGTCTGCTGCCGTCGTTCTCCGGCACCGACAGCGTGTTGCTGGCCGCCGGCATCCTCGGTGCCACCGTGATGCCACACGTGATCTACCTGCACTCCGCGCTGACGCAACGGCGGGTCTCGGCTGTCACCTCCACCGAGCGACGCGTACTGCTCCGGTACCAACGCATCGACGTGGTCGTCGCGATGGGCCTGGCCGGCCTGGTCAACCTGGCGATGCTCGTCATTGCCGCCGAACTCTTTTTCGGTTCCGATATCCCGGATACGGACACCATCGAAGGGGTGCACGCCGGACTGCAGAGCTCCCTCGGTACGACCGCGGCACTCGCGTTCGCGCTCGCCCTGCTCGCCTCCGGTTTCGCCTCCTCCGGCGTCGGCACCTATTCGGGTCAGATCGTCATGCAGGGCTTCTTGCGACGGCAGATCCCACTCGTGCTGCGCCGTGCCGTCGCGATGGCCCCGGCACTGATCGTGCTGGCCATCGGCGTCGACCCCACCCAGGCGCTGATCATCAGCCAGGTCGTGCTGAGCTTCGGCATCCCCTTCGCCCTCGTGCCGCTCATACTGCTGACGCGGCGCGGGGACATCATGGGCGATCTGGTAAACCGGCGGATCACGACGGTGCTCGCCGGATTGATCGCGGCGGTGATCATCGCCCTGAACCTGTTCCTGCTCAGTCAGCTCTTCGTCTGAGGCAGGTCCGCTCCATCCGCGCAGCACTCGCAAGCTGATTCTGCGCCGGTGGGAACCAACGGAACGACACAGCAGATGTCTCCCCGCCAGGCCGCGCGGCCCTCCTTGACGGCTACCGCGGCGATGACGAGCGCGGCGATCGGATCGGCCCAGGACCAGCCGAAGAGCGAGTTCATCGCGAGCCCGACGAGCAGCACGGCGGACAGGTACGTGCAGAGCAGGGTCTGTTTGGAGTCGGCGACCGCTGACCGCGAGCCGAGTTCCCGGCCGGTACGCCGCTCGGCCCACGACAGCACCGGCATGACCAGCAGGCTTGACCCCGCGAGCACGAGACCGACGGTCGAGTGCCTGGCCTCTGAGCCGCCGGTCAGCGACATCACCGCGTCGAAGGCGACGTAACCGGCCAGCGCGAAGAAGGAGCCGGCGATGACCCGCAACGCGGCACGCTCTCGGGTCGCGGGATCAGAACTGGTGAACTGCCAGGCCACCGCGGCCGCCGAGCCGACCTCGATCACGGAGTCCAGCCCGAACCCGACCAGCGCCGTCGAGGATGCCGCCAGCCCCGCCGTGAGGGCGACCACCGCCTCGACCACGTTGTAGCAGATGGTCACGGCCACGAGGATTCGGATCCGTCGCGCCAACAGTCCTCGCCGCTCGACCGTTGCCGTGGCCCCGGCCGTCAACAGCAATCCCGCCGCGCTGCCCGCGTTCGCCGCGTGACCGGCTGCCTGCATCCCAGTACGGTACCGCCGCGGATGTACTTCCGGCGCTGCCGTTCGACGCGGATTGATCGGCCCGGGAACCGATCGCACCGTGGACGCGTCGGAACGGCATGACAACGCCCCGGCGTACGACGGTGAGCCTTGCGGCTGGAGCGCTGCTCGTGACGGGGTGCGCGGCGCAACTGAACCAGGCAGGTGCACCGGTGGCCGATTCGTCTGCATCGGCTGGGATTCCCGACGGGTACGACGGACGGTTCCGCGCAGTCGCCACCGTGCTGGAGAGCCCGGAGCACGGCCCGCAGTTGTGCCACACGGTGATGGACTCCTACCCGCCGCAGTGCGGTGGACCGGGGGTGTCCGGCTGGGACTGGTCCGCCGTCGCGCACGAGTCCGCTTCCGGAACGCGCTGGGGCGGATACGTCCTCGTCGGGACGTTCGACGGGGAGACGTTCGCGTTGACCGAGCCGGCAGTGGTCGACGACGGCAGCGTCGAGCGTCCACAAAGCGATCAGGCGAACTTCGCCACGCCCTGCCCCGAGCCGGCCGGCGGCTGGTCGCCGGTCGACCCCGACCGGGCCACCGACGCCGCGTTCCAGCAGGCGATCCGGATCGCCCAGGCCGCGGACGGCTACGGCGGTCTCTGGGTGGACCAGCCAACGACGGGTGCGGAGGGGGCGAACGATCCGCGGCGTTTCGTCCTGAACGTGACGACAACAGGCGACGTGGCCGCGCTGCAGAACGCCATCCGCGAGGTCTGGGGCGGCTCGCTCTGCGTGAGCCCAGCGGTCCGGGACGAGGCCACCCTGCTCGATGTGCAGAACGCCTTGAGCGGTGATCCGGGCGTGATGGGCAGCGCCCCGGACATCACGACGGGCCGTCTCGTCGTGCAGGTGTTCGTCGCCACCTCGGAGCTGCAGCGGACGTACGACGAGCGGTACGGCGCCGGTACGGTCCGCCTGGAAGGCGTGTTGATCCCGCTCGACTGACCGTCTCAGCCGGCGTTCGCCGCGATCCACGCGTCGATGTCCGACCACCGCTCGAACAACCAGGCGATCTGCGCGTCCCGCCCCACCGGGACGTCGGCGGCGGCGATGAACCACCAGCGCAACTGCAACGTCTTGTCCTCCGGCAACTCGCGCCAGAGGTCGGCGACCGTCTTCATGTGCTCCAGCCCGGTGTGCGCGACGAACACGAGGTCGGCGCAGGGCGCCGCCTCGATCGCGGCAATGACACCGCCGGGACGCGGCGGCAGGACGTGCCGCATCCGCTCGGCCGCGTCGGCGTGCGCGCCGTGCCCGCGCTGCCGCAGCCGCGTGATCGCGCGCCGCCGCCGCTTCACGGTGAAGTTGCCGCCTTCGGGGAAGATCAGCAGCGCGTCCTCCTCCACCATCTCGCCCGCCAGCTCGCCGATAACCCGCTCCACGTCGTCACCAGTAGTCGGCGTGGGATCGATGAATCGAGCGGGTAACCGGTGCATGTACAGGTCGATCATCGGGTCCAACTGCAGCGTGTCCTTCAACACGATCCGCGGCTTGCGGCGGTGATCCCGGTTCATCAGGGTGTGGACGAGCAGCAGGCTGTCGCCGGGACCCGCGTGCCGGCTCAGCACGAGCATCGCATTGTCAGAACCCGGTGCGCCGTCGTCCAGCGGACTCCACGAGACACCGTCGTTCTCCAACGTCAGCCGGAAGAGCACGTGCGCCGCGTCGACGGCCGCTTCCAGGACGAGGCGGAGTACGGCGTAGTGCGCGCGCTGGAACAACCCCGTCCGGAGCAGTAGGCCGAATCCGCTGACGAACCAGAGTGCCAGCGCAGCCGCCAGCGCGACGAACTCGACGGCCAGCCAGACCAAGGCAAAGCCGAGGAGCCGCAGCCCGCGCCACCGTCCGGGCAGCCAGATCGATGCCACAGCTGCAGCGGCTGCCAACGCCGGCAACAGGAACAGCCCGCCGATCGCTGCGCCCACGATGACGATCGGTCCGGCGATTCGGCGTACGGATCGCGGCGGGAGCTTCATCGGGCGACCTCCAGAAGGTAGGCCTCGGTCGCTTGCCGGGCCGTCCTGATCCGCCCCGGGACGGAGCCGAAATCCCGGTAGCGGAACTGCCGGCGGTCGGTGAAACCCATGGGCTCACCGCCCGCGGGAAGCACATGGACCGTGACGTCCTCGGGCAAAGCCGTCATGGTCGTGCTGAAGCGGTGCCGGCGGGCGATCTCGAACGCGACGAGCCCCACTTCCCACGGCCGCCGTGGTGGCCGAAGCGGACTCTCGATTCGCCCGACGTGCAGGACGTACACGGTCCGGGCGCCGAGTCGCACGGCCCGGCCTACCGGAATGCTGTCCACTAGGCCGCCGTCGAGATAGTGCTCGGACCCGATGCGGACCGGTGCCAACAACCCTGGGACGGCGCTGCTGGCCAGCACGGCGTCGACGATCGGCCCGCTGTCGAACCAGTGTTCCGTGGCCCGCTCGATGCTGGCCGCGACGCATTGGAACGGCACCGCGAGATCCTCGATCACGGTGTCGCCGAACTGATCGGCGAGCAGACGGCGCAGCGGTGCCTGCGGCTGCAGGTGCGTTCCCGTGCGGACGAGGGTGGCGGTCTGGGCGAGCAGCGAACCGCCGAAGACGTCGCCCCGGGCCAGATCTCCCCACAGCTCGGTCAGCCGGGAGACGCTGGCCGCACTCGGGTCCGCGGCGACCACGGCGCCGTTGATGGCCCCGACCGACGTGCCGACGATCAGATCCGGACGCCGGCCGCTGTCGAGCAGCGCGGCGAGCATGCCCACCTCCGACGCCCCGAGGATCCCGCCGCCGCCGAGAACGAAGGCGACCGGGCCGTCGTCGGTGACCGAGCGCGGATCGTCCGCCGGAGGGGTGGTGCTCACGGCCGTGATCGTCGCACCTCGAGTCGACCGGGAATGTCGCACCTTCCCACCAGCATTGCTCCAGGCGGGGACCCGACGAGAGGCGGACGACGTGAGCAGGCGCGGCTGGGTGCTATTTCTCGCCATGGGTGTCATCTGGGGTATCCCGTATCTGTTGATCAAGGTCGCCGTCGAGGAACTCGAGCCGGCGACGCTCGTCCTGGTCCGAACCGCCCTGGCCGCGATTTTGCTGCTGCCCATTGCGTTCGCGCGTGGTCAGCTTCGGCCGCTGCTCGCCCGCTGGTGGCCGCTGCTGCTGTTCACCGTCGTGGAGATCTGCATCCCGTGGCTGCTGCTCGGTTTCGCCGAGCTGCGACTGTCCAGTTCGCTGACCGGCCTGTTGATCGCGGCCGTACCACTGGTCGGGGCGGTGATCGCTTTCAGCGGTCCCTCCGGTGAGCGACTCGGGTCCCGCCGGATGGTCGGCCTGCTGCTCGGGGCCGCCGGGGTGGCGGCGCTGGTCGGATTCGAGGTGGGCGCCGGAGACGGCTGGGCGATCGCTGCCATTGCGGGTGTCGTCGTGTGCTACGCGGTCGGCCCGGTCATCCTGGCGCGCAGCCTGTCTGACATGCCCCAGCTGGGCACCGTTGCGCTGGCCCTGGGAGTGGCGGCGGTGGTCTACATCCCGGCTGGCGTCGCGCAGGCGCCCTCGACCTGGCCCAGCGCTGATGTCGTGGCCGCGGTCGTCGTTCTTGCCGTCCTGTGTACGGCGGTGGCCTTCCTGGTGTTCTTCGCACTGATCGCCGAGGTCGGTCCGGCCCGGTCGGTGGTCATCACGTACGTGAATCCTGCTGTTGCGGTGTTGCTCGGCGTGACGCTGCTGGACGAGCCGTTCACGGTGGCCACCGCCATCGGGTTCGCGTTGATCCTGGTCGGGTCGGTGCTCGCGACCGGGCGGCAGCGAAAGCCTGCGGCGGCGAGCGGGGATGTCTGCGACGTCCCGGGCGCACCGGTGGCGAGCTCGCGGCCAGGTCACGGGAGGGCCGCGACCGCCTCCACCTCTACAAGCTGATTCCGGTACTGGCCGGACCGACGAGATCGCCCTTTTCGACAACGCCACGCCAGCCTGGAACGCCGCGGTCTACTCCGTCCCGCTGCGCGAGGGTGATCGCATTCTGACCGGTCGCGCGGAGTACGGCAGCAACGTTCTGGCCTACTTCCAGGTGGCGCAGCGGAGCGGGGCCGAGCTGGTCGTGGTGCCGAACGACCGCAGCGGGCAGCTCGACACCTCGGCGTTGGCCGATCTCGTGGACGAGCGGACCAAGCTGCTCGGCGTCAGTCACGTCCCGACAAGCGGCGGACTCGTCAACCCGGCCGCGGAGATCGGACGGATTGCCCGTGACGCGGGGGCCGCTGTTCCTGCTGGACGCCACCCAGTCGATCGGACAGTTTCCGGTCGACGCCGCTGCCTTGCGCGCCGACCTGATCACCGGAACTGGGCGGAAGTTCCTCCGCGGTCCGCGCGGCACCGGTTTCCTGTGGGTGCGATGCGCCGTACTCGATCGGCTCGACCCGTTCGTCGCAGAGATCCGTTCCGCGAGCTGGGACGGCGGGGTTGCTCGGCGAGCGACTGCGCGGTCGAACTGCTGGCCGCCTTTCCCCAGTAGGACGGCTAGCGTCTCTGCGTGACCCGGCTGCTGGCCCAGGTGAATGTAGGGCGGCTGCGAGCACCCTGGGACGATCCAGTGGTCCAGGGGTTCGTGGGAGCCCTCGATGCAGTGAACCGGCTCGCTGACATCAGCCCCGGTTTCGTCTGGCGACTCAGGGCAGCGAGCGGCCATCCTGTGGCGCCACCGCCGTACGACGATCCACGGCTATTCGTCAATGTGTCGATCTGGCGGTCCTACGACGAAATGCACGCATTCGCGTACCGCAGCTCGCACGGGGCCTTCGTTCGCCGGCGCACGCTGTGGTTCGAGCCGGTCCAGCAGCCTTCGACGGCGATGTGGTGGCTTGCTGAGGATGCTCGGCCAGACGCGAGCGAGGCGATGGCGCGGCTGGAGTACCTGCGTGCCCACGGTCCATCGCCGCAAGCCTTCTCGCTGCTCCGGCGTTTCGACGCTGGCGGCCAGCCGGTCAACCGGCACCGCCGAGACCTCCCTAGGTGAATGCGGTCAGACCGGCGAGACCCACATAGAGACCGCCGGCGGTCTTGTCGACCCGCCGTTGCGCCGGCGACGACGACCGGATGCGACGTGCCAGTCCTCCCGCCGCGACGGCGTAGGCGGCGTCGCAAAACGCCGCAAGCGCGACGAAGGACAGGCCTAGTACGACAATCTGGCTCGCCGCTGAGCCCTGTGCCGGATCGACGAACTGCGGGAGAAAGGCGACGAAGAACAACGCGGTCTTCGGATTGAGCAGGTCGACGAGCATGCCGTCGAGAATGAGTCGTCGCCGCGACCCGCTGGTCGCCGGCGTTGGTATTGCCGCGTAGGCCTTGACTCGCCGCAGCTGCCGGGCCCCGAGGTAGAGCAGATAGCCGCAACCGGTACATCGCAGGATCGAAAACGCGATCTCGGAAGAGGCCAGCAGCGCGGCAAGACCGGTGGCGGCCGCGACCACATGCAGCAATGCGCCGGTCTCCACGCCGAGCACGGCGTGCAGGCCGGCCGATCGACCGTGCTCGACGGTACGGGCCAGCACGTACAGGACCGACGGGCCCGGAATGAGCAACAGGGCAAGCGTCGCAACGACGAACGCCAACCACGTGGTCGGGGTCGGCATGAGTGCACCGTCCCTTCGGGTCGAGTCTGCGTTAAGGACCTCGTCGGCTCGTTTGGCCGTCTCCAGGGTTACGTCGCTGGAGCCCCGCCCGGTTCTCGAACGTTGCAGCCAGCAACTCGGCGCAGCGTCCGCGGCGCAAGCGGGTACGGCTTCAGTCGAGGTCCCGGTCGAGGCGCCGGGACATCGTCATCAACGCGGCTGCCCCGGCGGCGGCGACCCGACGTTCCTCGGCGTCCAACAATCTGCGCAGACCCGAGGCGTGCTCGGCCTCCCCCACCGCGGCGAGCGCGCGAGCGGCCGCGATCCGGACACGCGGCACCGGGTCGGCGCAGCCGTGAACCAATGCCTCGACCCCCTCGGCCAGCTCGCGGGCAAGGACCACCTTGGCCGCCATCTCCCGTACCCGCCACTGCTCGTCGGTCAGCGCGACCAGGACGGCGGGCGAGGCCTCGTCGTTCCAGACGTAGAGCAACGCTCTCGCGGCCCAGACCCGCGCCCAGTAGCCGTGTCCCGGCGGCTTGCCCCCAGCCAGCCAGTCGCGGTCGGTCAGCTCCCCGAGCACCATGACGAGCTCGAGGAGGTCGTCATGGATGGTGCTCGGGCCTGAGCCCAGCAGCAGCCCGCACCCACGTACGACCTCTGCATCACCCCAGCGCCGGCAGGCGTCGGCCACTCGCTCCGCAGGTGTCATGCCTGTCCTCCCGTGCTCACGTGCAGCCTGAAAACAGCTAACCGCAGCTAGCTGTCTCCGTGTACCTTCCCGACCGTGAGTCCGCTGGAGCAAGAGATCGACCTGGTCGCCGCCGCGACGGCGTTCGCGGGGGTCGTCCGCGTCGACCACGGCGAGGACGTCCGGCTGCTGAAGGCCTACGGACTGGCGCACCGCGGTTACGCCGTGACGAACGCGGTTGATACGCAGTTCGGCATCGCCAGCGGTACCAAGGGTCTGACCGCGCTGGCGGTGCTTTCCCTGATCGAGGAGGGGCGACTCGAACTGAGCACCACAGCCCGGTCGGTGCTCGGCGACGACCTGCCGCTGATCAGTGCCGAGGTAACCGTCGAGCAGCTGCTCACGCATCGGTCGGGCATCGGTGATTTCTTCGACGAGGACGCCATGGGCGACGTCAACGACTACGTGCTGCCCATTCCGGTGCACGAACTGGCGTCCACCGAGGACTACCTACGGGTCCTTGACGGGTTTCCGGCTAAATTTCTTCCCGACGAGCAGTTCTCCTATTGCAACGGCGGCTATGTGGTGCTCGCCCTGATCGCCGAGCGCAGCAGCGGCACTCCGTTCCACGAGCTGGTCAGGCACCGTGTGTGCGAGCCCGCCGGGATGCCCGACACGCATTTCCTGCGCTCCGACGAGCTCGGAAGCCGTGCGGCTCGCGGCTACCTCGGCGTCGACGGACCGCGAACCAACATCTTCCATCTCCCCGTCGTGGGCAGCGGCGACGGCGGCATCTACTCCACAGCCGACGACATCCACGCCCTGTGGGCAGCGTTCTTCGCCGGGAAGATCGTGGCACCGAACTGGGTCGCGGAGATGGTGCGCCCACGCAGCGACGTTCCGTGGGAGTCGATGCGGTACGGGATGGGTTTCGGTCTGCACGAATCGGGTCCAGGGGTCATGCTGGTAGGCATGGACGCTGGAGTGTCATTCAACACTGTCCACGACCCCGTGGCCGACTTCACGTACACCGTGTTGTCGAACACCTCCGATGGCGCATGGCCGATCGCCCGTCGGCTCGCCGGGCTTCACACAACCTGACCGGGCCTCGCCGGCGCCACCGCGACAGGATGGGCTCATGTCCCATCTGAGCCTGGTCAGCATCGTCGTTCGCGAGTACGACGAGGCGGTGCGTTTCTATGTCGACGCTCTCGGATTCGTCCTGGTCGAGGACAGCCCGCTTGGCGAGAACAAGCGCTGGGTCGTCGTCTCCCCTCGCGGCGACGGTGGTTGCGCGCTGCTGCTGGCTCGAGCCGCCACCGAGGCGCAGCGCGCCCGGGTCGGGGACCAGACCGGCGGCCGGGTCGGCTTCTTCCTCGACACCGAGGACTTCGCCGCAGACCACGACCGGATGCAGTCGGCAGGCGTGCGCTTCGTCGAAGGACCCCGGCAGGAGGCCTACGGCACGGTGGCGGTCTTCGAGGATCTCTACGGCAATCGCTGGGACCTGGTCGAGCGCCAGTAG
>JACCXW010000440.1 GCA_013696785.1 Geodermatophilaceae bacterium
CGGCGCCGGCGAGTGCGCCGGCGCCGGCAAGTACGGCCTGGCCCTTGACCTTCTCCAGCTCCTTCTCAGCCGCCCGCAAGCGCTCCAGCACGCCGCGCACCCGTTCTGGCAGCTCCTCGGTGGGAACCTTGAACACATCCGCGAGCTGGTTGACCAGGACGTGCTCGCGGGCCAGGAACCGGAACGCGTCCATCCCGACGAGCGCCTCGACCCGTCGTACGCCGGCGCCGATCGAGGCCTCCGACAACAGCTGCACCATGCCCAACTGTCCCGACCGGGCGGCGTGGGTCCCCCCACACAGCTCCCGCGCGTAGTCGCCGACCTCGACGACACGGACCTCGTCGCCGTACTTCTCCCCGAACAGCGCCAGCGCGCCGATCCGGCGGGCCTCGGCCTGGGTCGCCACGAACGCGCGCACTTCCAGATCGTCGAGCAGGACGGAGTTCACCTCGTCCTGGACGTCGGCGAGCACGCTTGGCGGCACCGCAGACGGCGTGGTGAAGTCGAAGCGTAACCGGCCCGGCGCGTTCAGCGAACCGGCCTGCGCCGCGGTGTCCCCGAGCGCGCGGCGCACCGCACGATGGATCAGGTGGGTCGCGGTGTGCGCCCGCGAGATCGCCCGCCGCCGGCTCACGTCGACTTCGGCGTATGCCTCGTCACCGCGCCGGACCTCGCCGGTGACGACACGGGCCCGGTGCACGATCACGCCGGGCAGGGGCGTTTGCACGTCGAAGATCTCCAGCTCGCCCTGCCCGACCCGGATGAGACCCCAGTCCGGCTGCTGGCCGCCGCCCTCGGCGTAGAAGGGGGTCGCGTCGAGGACGACCTCGACCTCGTCGCCCTCGCCGGCGACCTCGACCGCGCCGTCGGCGTTGAGCAGTCCGGTCACCTTTGACTCCCGTGCCACCTCGACGTAGCCGGTGAACTCCGACGCTCCGGAGGCCGCCAGGATCGACGTGTACGCCGAGACGTCCGCGCGGCCGCTCTTGCGCCCCTGCGAGTCCGCCTTCGCTCGGGCCCGTTGCTCGTCCATCAGCCGGCGGAATCCGTCCTCATCCACGGACAGGCCCTGCTCGGCGGCCATTTCGAGGGTGAGGTCGATCGGGAACCCGAACGTGTCGTGCAGGGCGAACGCGCGCTCGCCGGGAAGCTGTGCGGAATTGGATTCCTTGGTCTCGCGGACCGCGATGTCGAGCATCATGGTCCCCTGCCGCAAGGTGTGCCCGAATGCCTCCTCCTCGGCGTACGCGTAACTCGAGATCCGCTCGTAGTCGGTCGCGAGTTCCGGGTACGACGGGGACATCGCGTCGCGGGAGATCGGGAACAGGATGGGAAACGCCGGATCCTCGAAACCCAGCAGCCGGATCGCCCGCACGGCTCGGCGCAGGATGCGGCGCAGCACGTAGCCGCGGCCCTCGTTGGAGGGGATGACGCCGTCGCCGATCAGCATCAGCCCGGTCCGGACGTGATCGGCGATGACCCGCAGCCGGACATCGGCGTCGTGGTCGCTGCCATAGCGCCGCCCGGTGAGGTTGGCCGCGGCGTCGAGCACCGGCCGAACCTCATCGATCTCGAACAGGTTGTCCACGCCCTGCAGGAGGTAGGCGACCCGCTCCAAGCCCATGCCGGTGTCGATGTTCTTGCTAGGCAGCTCACCGAGAATCGGGAAGTCGTTGCCCTGGCCGGGACCGCGCTGATGTTGCATGAAGACGAGATTCCAGAACTCCAGGAACCGGTCGCCGGCGCGGTCGACCGCAGGCCCGCCGTCCGGGCCGTACTCCGGGCCGCGGTCGAAGTGCAACTCCGAATCCGGACCGGACGGTCCCGGCTGGCCGGTGGACCAGTAGTTCTCGTCCATCCCGAGCCGCTGGACCCGCTCCTCGGGCAGGCCGGCGATCCGGCGCCACAAGTCGAACGCCTCGTCGTCATCCTTGTAGACGGTGACCCAGATCCGGTCGGGGTCGAAGCCGAGCCCGCCATCTGCCTGGGACGCGGTGACCAGTTCCCAGGCGTACTGGATGGCGCCTTCCTTGAAGTAGTCGCCGAAAGAGAAGTTCCCGTTCATCTGGAAGAACGTGCCGTGCCGGGTGGTCTTGCCGACCTCCTCGATGTCCAGTGTCCGGACACACTTCTGCACGCTCACGGCACGCGGGTACGGCGCGGGCTCGCGACCGGTCAGATACGGGATGAACGGCACCATCCCGGCGACGGTGAACAGCAGCGTCGGATCGTCCGCGATGAGGCTGGCACTGGGCACCAGTGTGTGGCCCCGAGCAGTGAAGTGCTCGAGGAAGCGACTGCGGATGTCAGCGGTACGCATCAGTGGCTCATCAGTGGCTGAAGTCTTCGGGCTTTGCTCCGAGGCGACCGTCCAGTCCCACGCCGTCGCGCAGTTCCTCCTCCCGCTCACGCATGCCCTCGCGGACGTCGACGGTGAAATCGCGGACGGCCTCGCCGAGGTCGCGGATTCCCTCAGCCAGGTTCCCGGCGATCGAGGCCGGGGTGAGCTGCCGGGCGGCACGGCTGGCCTTGCGGACGACGAGGGCGCCGATGGTCGCGCCCATCGCGAGCCAGAACAGCCGCCTCATCGTGACGTCCTCCGTCTGCTCAGCCGTGTCTCGGAGTCCGACTTCCGACGCGCTTTCGATGCCTTGCGCACGCCGTAGGAGAATGCCGCGACCTTGACCACCGGGCCGCCCAGGGTGGCGGCGAACAGGGACGCAAGGGCGGCGGCGTTGCTCGACATCGACTGCGCGTTCGTGGTGATGTCCTCGACCCGTACCAGGTTGCTGTTGACCTGCCGCACGGTGTCGGCGGCCCCGTCCAGCAGCGGACCGGCGCCGTCGTGGGCCTTGCGGATCGCCAGGGTCGTCTCGTCCAGGGTGCGTCCGAGCTTGAGCAGTGGCACGGCCAGCAAAATCACCAGCAGGACGAAAGCTCCCGCGGCGACCACTGCGGCCCACTCACCAGCGGACACCGGCACTCCCTCACGTCCGTCGAACTTTGTTGCAGCGCCGGTCGGCGCGCGATCCGGACGACCCTATCCTCTGCGCTCGCGCAGGATCTCCCTGATCCGGGCCAGCCGCTGCCCCAGCGCCTTCTCCGCGCCGTGCACGGTCGGTCGGTAGTACGACTTCCCGTCGACCGTGTCGGGGGCGTACTGCTGCGCGGCGACGCCCTCGGGGACGTCGTGCGGGTACACGTAGCCGGACCCGTGGGCCAGCCGGCGGGCGCCCTGATAGCTCGCGTCCCGCAGCGCCGGCGGCACCGACCCGGCGAATCCCTTCTGTACGTCGTCGATCGCCTCGTTGATCGCGAGGTAGGACGCGTTGGACTTGGGTGCCAGGGCGAGGTGTACGACGGCCTGCGCCAACGGGATACGGCCCTCCGGCATCCCGATGAACGCGACCGCGTCCGCAGCGGCGACCGCAGTGAGCAGGGCGGTCGGGTCTGCCATCCCGATGTCCTCACTCGCGGAGATGACCAGCCGCCGGGCGATGAACCGCGGGTCCTCCCCGGCCTCGACCATTCTGGCCAGGTAGTGCATCGCCGCGTCCACGTCGCTGCCGCGGATCGACTTGATCAAGGCGCTGGTGACGTCGTAGTGCTGGTCGCCGTCCCGGTCGTAGCGCACCGCCGCCCGGTCCACTGCTGCTTCCAGTGTCTCCACGCCGATCTCGTTCGTGTCCATCGCGCGCGCGGCGCCGGCGCCGGCTTCGAGCGCGGTCAGCATCCGGCGGGCGTCGCCGTCGGAGATCCGGAGCAGGTGGGCCCGCGCATCCACGGTGAGCGTGAACTGCCCGGCCAGACCCCGTTCGTCGGTCAGCGTGCGCTCGAGGAGTTCGCCGACGGCCTCGTCGTCGAGTGGCTGCAGGCTGAGCAGCAGGGACCGCGACAGCAGCGGGCTGACGATGGAGAAGAACGGGTTCTCGGTGGTCGCGGCGATCAGGCTGACGACACGGTCCTCCACCGCGCCGAGCAGGGAGTCCTGTTGGGTCTTGGAGAACCGGTGTACCTCGTCGATGAACAGCACGGTGCGGGTACCGCTCATGCCGAGATCGCGCTTGGCCTGCTCGATCACCGCCCGGACGTCCTTGACCCCGGCGTTGAGCGCCGACAGCTGGACGAAGCGGCGGCTCGTCGCGAGGGACACGACGTACGCGATCGTGGTCTTCCCGGTCCCGGGCGGCCCGTACAGGATCAGCGACATCGCCGCATCGCTCTCGACCAGCCGGCGCAGCGGGGCGCCCGGCGCCAGCAGGTGCTCCTGCCCGACGACCTCGTCCAGGGTGCGGGGACGCA
The DNA here is from genome assembly GCA_013696785.1 of Geodermatophilaceae bacterium. Taxonomy (GTDB): domain Bacteria; phylum Actinomycetota; class Actinomycetes; order Mycobacteriales; family Geodermatophilaceae; genus JACCTY01. The sequence continues at coordinate 4,303 of JACCXW010000440.1, forward strand.
TCCGGACGGCGAGCGGCGCTGAGGCTGCGGCAGCGTCCTCCGCCGCCGCGTCGAAGAGCGTCACCGTCCCCGCCGCCCCCTTCTCGCCGCCGCCCCCCACCCCCGACGATCATGAACCTTCGGACAGTCAGATCCAGGAGTGTCCGGGCAAATCGGACCACGCATCTTCATGATCGCCGGGCAAGTGTGGTGCGGTAGATGCGGGCGTACCGAGCGGACACGCCGATGATCGTGAACGGCCGCGCGTACGCGAGGCCCGGCGCCGGGTCGGGTCGGGCCGAGCCGTCCAATACCGCGTCGATGGCACGAGCCAGCGCCGCAGGGTCCTCCGGCGGCACGAGGACGCCCCGGCCTTCGCCCAGTGTGAGCGGCAGGCCCTCCACCGCGGTACCGATCACGGGGACGCCGAGGCCGAGGCCGAGGACGGCGCTCTGCGACCAGGCCTCCTCCCGCGACGGGACGACGTGTACGGCGGAGCCGGCGACGTACCGGGCCGGTTCCGGGGACCACCCGAGGAGCTGCACGGAGGCGCTGAGGCCGAGTGCGGCCACCTGCTCGGCCACCTGAGCGGCAGCGGGTCCGTCGCCGAGGAAGTAGGCGCTGACCGGCGATCGCAACTTTGCAAGAGCGGCAACGAGAAGATCCGGGCCCTTCTCGGGATGCAAGCGGCCGGCGTAGGTGACCCGCGGCGTCGCCAGGCCCGGCAGCGGGGTTGCGTCGAAGCCCTCCACGGCCGATCGCCCCTCCTGCAGCACGGTGTCGGGTACCCCGATCGATATGGCGAACTCGCGGGCAGCCGGACCGTGGGCGAAGAACGCGTCGATCCGCACGGCACCCGCCTTCGCCGCCACGGTGAAGTCGCCGTCCGGCCAGTTCACCGCGTTGTGCTCGCTGGCGACCAGGGCAACGCCGGCCGGGACCACTGCCGCGGCCGCCATCCAGGCGCCGGCCATGTGTGCGTGCACGAGTTCGGCACCGGCCAGTCGAGGGGCCAGCCACGCCGCGAATTCCGGGCTGCGCCGCCATTGCAGCGACAGATGCCGGCCCGAGCCCGGGTCGACGAATGTCTCGACCTCGACGCCGTAGCGCGCCGCCAGCGCCACCCCGCCAGGAGTCGCGTCACCGGCAAGGAGCCTGACGGTGTCGATCCCGTGCGCCCGCAAGCCCACCGAGAGCCGCAGCGCCGACAGCTGGCCCCCGCCTTCCTCGAGCACACCGATGACCCGTACGACGTCCACCGTCAGGTCCCGGCCCAGGCGCCGACGGCAACGCCCGCGGCCGTGTGCACGTCGAAGACGACGTCATGCTCCTGCTGCCAGCGGGCGAGTACCTCCCGCTCACCGGCGCGTTCGATGTCGTCGAGGACGATCCTCGCGCCCGGCGCCAACCGCCCGGCGAGGCTGCCGAGGGCCGGGTAGCGGGCGTGCTCGGCGCCGGGCTGCCACGCCGGCGGGCCGTCCACGACGAGCAGGTCGATCGGCTGCTGCCCGACCGCGGCTTCCAGCAGGTCCTCGTCGTACCACCCGGTGTCGTCCCAGTCCCGCACATGCGGCCGCAGCGGTGCACGGACGACGGCGGCGACATCGGACAGCCTTTCCCGATCGAGCTGGCGCTGGATCCGGGTAGCCCAGGAGTCGTCGTGCTCGACCGCCAGCAGGTGACCCGTTCCCAGCTCTCTCAGCAGCCGCGCCAGGACGACGGTGCTGACACCGCTGCCGAGCTCGACGACCTGTGCCGGCGTCCGGAACCACACGTCGTCGAGCACCGTCGCCAGCCCGGCCGGGCGCATCGCCCCGCTCGTCCACGGCAGGTAGGGCCGCAGCAGCGGAGCCAGTGCGTGCCAGGCTGCGGCATCGTCCAAAGCCGGCCGGAGGGCGTCATCCGAGCCTGGCCGGAGGGTGCCGTCGGGGGATGGCATCCTGCTGTTGTCGTGGTCCGGCACCCAGGGAGCTTCGCATGCTTGGCCGTCTCGGTCGGTTCTGTGAGCGGCGGCACCGGCTCGTCCTCGTGGCGTGGGTCGTGTTCATCGCGGTCGGCTTCGGCGTCAGCGGCACGGTCTTCGACCGGCTCGAGCCGACCCGTGGCGGCTCGGAGAGTGAGTCCATCCGCGGCTTCGACCTGCTCAACGACGTCTCGCCGTACGACGGGCAGGTCGTCGCGGTGCTGGACGGGATCGGTCCCGACGATCCGGCGCTCGGCGCGCTGGCCGAGGACCTGGAGCTGCTCGGCGGCGTCGGTCGGGTGACCTGGCCGGGCTCACCGGACGGGCAGCGGCTGGTCGCGTCGGACGGGGGCGCGGTGGCCTTCGTCGTCGACCTGGCGCGCGACCCGGTCGACCGGGACGAGACGGTCGCGGGCGTCGAGTCCGTGTTGCGGCTGCTGGAGCGGGACCGCGTGGCCGACGTGATCGTCGGCGGGGATCTGCTGCTGTTCGACGAGATCAACGAGCAGATCGAGAAGGACATCGCCTTCGCCGAACTGATCGCGCTGCCGATCACGCTCGTCGTCATGGTCCTGATCTTCGGCGGGCTGCTTGCCGCGGGGCTGCCGATCGTCGGTGCCGTGACGTCGATTGCCGGGGCGTTCCTGTGCCTGCTCGGCTTCTCCACCGTGCTGGACCTCGATCCCAACGTCGTGCCGGTGACCACGTTCATGGGCCTCGGCCTGGCCATCGACTACTCGCTGCTGATGGTTAGCCGGTTTCGTGAGGAGCGCGGGCGCGGGCTGCCAGTCGCCGACGCGGTGGTCCGAACGGCGGAGATGGCCGGCCGCACGATCCTGTTCTCCGCACTGACGGTCGCGACTGCACTGAGCGGCCTGTTCGTGTTCGCCGAGCCGATCTTCCGGGCGATCGGTGCGGCCGGCGTCGCCGTCGTCCTCGTCGCCCTGCTGGCCGCGCTGACGCTCGTCCCGGCTCTGCTAGCGGCGCTGGGGCACCGCATCAAGACACCGTCCGAGCCGCTGCCAGACGAGGGCGCGTTTGCCACGTTGGCCGAGCGGGTTCAGCGCCGCCCGTGGGTGGTGGCCCTGGTGGTGTCCGTCGGCCTGGTGGTGCTCGGCGCGCCGATCCTCGGGGTCACGTTCGCGAACGGCGGATCCGAGCTGCTTCCGGCGGAGTTCGAGAGCCGGCAGGTGGACGAGGCGCTCGCGCGCTTCCCCGGCGGTGGCACCGACCCCGTCACCGTTG
>JACCXW010000444.1 GCA_013696785.1 Geodermatophilaceae bacterium
GCCTCGGCCGGGTCAGCCACGAGTTCCGCCGAGGACACTGCCACGATGCCGCGGCTCACGACCTCGCCTCTGCCGCGCCAGGTGAAGTCGGCCGTCACGTGCAGGGCGGGCACCAGGAACACCGCAGGCTCGCCAGGAACCACCCCGCCTGGAGTGTGGTCGTGCGGCCCGACCCCGCCGTCGACGGTCAAAGCCAGCCCGAGGGGTCTGTCCTCGTCCGGTGACCAGATGCAGCTCCGGCAGGGGTAGTAGCCGGACAGGAAACCTGGGCCTTGGACGAACCGTCGTTGGATCTCGTTGGCCGGCGCAAGAGCGACCTCCGCCAGCGGCCGGACAACGAGCAGCGGCGCGTACGCGAACACTACGGTTCCGGTGCTGTCCACGACAGCCTCCACATGCAACCCCACCACCGGCAGCCCGTCGAGCAGCACGTCCAGACTCACCCGCGTCGCCTTGGTTGCGCAGCTGCGAATCCCGTCCGGGACCACCTCCATGCCGAGCACGGAGAAGAAATCGAAAATGATCTCGTCGACCGCGGCCGCCGGCGGACACTCGATCTCCGGGCCGCCCGTCTGCCTGGCTGCGAACCACGATTCTTGCAGCCAACTCCACGTCAGACGACCCGCGCTGTAGCTGTCGTTCTCCCCGTTCGGGGTGATTGCGAACCAGCCGTCGCCGGTGGAGAAGCTCGGCTCCTGCGACTGAGCAAGAGGGAACGCCTCGGGTACGACGGGTCCGCCCGCGTACGCCTCGGCCAGCCGCTCCAAGTCCTCCCCGGTCGGGAGCGAGACGGTGTACGCCGGAGCCGTGTCCGGCAGTTCCGGAATGGCGTCCGCGTTCACCGATCGGGGCCTGAGGTCGTCGGCACCCAGCAGGATCCCGCTCAGCGGGTTCTCATCGACGTCCTCGGACCCGCCCGACGTGCAACTGATCAACAGCAACGGCAGAACCAGTGCGGCCAGACACCGTGACCAAGCGCCGGACAGGGCACGGGTCTCAATCATCGTGACGAGCACCGGTCCCGCCCCCTTACAGTCCCTGGCTCGGACCCTACGCCGGTCCAGGAGGCGAGCGCCGGAATCGTAAAGACGCCCCGGGGACTGGCGTCAGCGGTGCGCACCGGGTACGCATCAGGGATGGACAACATGCGATTGACCTGGAACGAAGCGGCGGACAAGCTCGGCGGATTGGGGCTGAAGCTCAAGCTGCACTACGAAGAGCAGCAGGGCGCCGACCGGGATGCATCACGAGCCGAGGTGCAGAGTGCCGTGCAGCGCCTCGGTGACGCCGTGCAGGTTGCGTTCGAGGCGATGGGCGCGGCGGCCAAGGACGACGCTGTGAAGGAAGACGTCAAGCAGGTGGGCCAGGCGCTGACGGATGCACTCCGGGCGACTTTCAACGAGGTGTCCGGTGAGGTTCGCGGGGCACTCAAACGACGTACCGACACGGACCCGCCGCCGCCGGACCAGCCTGCTCCGGTTCCGCCCGCCGACACCGTTTAGGCAGGGCGGGCGGGTTCGTCGTCGTCGGGGCGGTCCGGCGCCCGGCAGCTGTACTCCAGCCACAGACCCGCCCCCACCAGCACGAGGGCGCAGACCACGCCGATGACGCCGGTGCGCGCGTCCGCATCGGCTACGGCCAAGAAGTCGATGTTCGGTACGACGTACAACAGCAGTCCGGCCCAGAAGCCGGCCGCGGCGGCCCCCACCAAGGACGTCGCCTTCGCCAGCGCCACGGCCCGCACTGCCACGAGCGGCTGCACGCGTGTCGTGCCCGGCCGCCGGGTTATCCGCGCCCGCAGTTGCCAGCCCAGTACGAATTCGCCCACAGCCAGCACGGCCAGGGACAGCGGCACGAACGCCGGGAACGGCGGCAGATCGCCGTACAGCTGCCGGATGACCAGCCACGAGATCAGCGCGGCGACCGCTGACAGGCCGATGAGATCGCGGACCCGGGTGAACCTCACGGTCCGATGTCCACGTCTTCGCGCCGGCTGATCCCTGAACTGTCCACTATGGACAGCCAGTAGCAAAGCGGTCGACCGGACAGCGTTGCGCTCGGATCGACGTCGAACCACGGCACCAGGACGAACGCACGTTCGTGCGCGAGCGGATGCGGTAGCCGGAGCTCCGTATCCTCGCTCAGTACGCCATCGATGTGCACGATGTCCACGTCGAGTGTCCGCGGTCCCCAGTGCTCAGTGCGTTCCCGGCCGGCCACACCCTCGGCTTTGTGCGCACGAGCGAGCCACTCCGCCGGTGTCTCATCGCCTGCGACCAGCAGCACGGCGTTGAGAAAGGGCTCCTGCGGTACGCCACCCCAGGGGGCCGTCTCGTAGACCGGGGATGTTGCACGCAGAACGTCGGCGAACTCCGTGACAGCCGTCCGCAGCAGCGCCGCCCGGTCACCCAGGTTGGACCCGATCGACAGCACCGCCCGGCTCACGAGCGTGTACGCCGGATGGTCACGGCGACATCGGTGAACGCCAGCGGAATCGGTGCGCCCGGCTTGTGCACCGTGACGTCGACCGCATCGACCCGGCCGTCGGACAGGCAGATTGCGGCGAGCCGTTCGGCCAGCGTCTCAATGAGATCGACCGAGTCACCTGCCACCACCGACGCCAACTGCTCGGCCAGTACGCCGTAGTGCACCGTGTCGGCGACGTCATCCGACCGCGCCGCCGTCGCGAGGTCCAGCTCCAGGCGTACGTCGACCACGAAGTCCTGGCCGTCGCGGCGTTCGTCGGCGTAGACGCCGTGGTACCCGCGCACCCGCAGGCCGGTCAACGAGATGACGTCTGTCACGACG
>JACCXW010000452.1 GCA_013696785.1 Geodermatophilaceae bacterium
GTCGGTGTCTGCGGCGGTGCGGGCGCGGGCGTGACAGGCTGCTGTTGCGTCCCGACGGGCAAACCTGCCTCCTCCTCGCTAGCGCTGCGTCCGGCCGCCGTTGAAGGGCGGGGACAGGCCATGCTCGAACTGCCGCCGGGTGATCTGACGCATACCGTGTCGTGGGTCTGCCAAGACAGCTGCTGGGTCGGCATCTGCGGAGCCGGCGCCCGGATGTTCCGGGTCCGGGATCGGACGCACACTGGCGATCGCGTTGGGCCAGTCGGGGTCGCGCCAGTAGGTACCGTGCGCGGCGATCCGGGCGACGGCGCCCTCGTTGAGATCGGGGTCGTACGGCGTCGGATCCAACACCCGCCACTCGTTGCCGCAGATCCTTGCGCCCGTCTCGAAGTCGATGACGTCGTCCTGGCGGCTGTCGTAGGCGTCGATGCGCTTCGACTGGGGCGTACCGCCGCCGGTGACGGCGTTGTGATTCCAGCTGAGTACGGGTCCGGCAATGGCATCGGTGTCGCGGTACATGTTCACCCAGCGGCCCTCGTATTTCTCGAAGAGCCAGCGGAGTACGTCGAAGTTCACGTACGCCGGAAAAGCCCGGGGGAACTGCACTTTGAGCTGCGAGCCAAAGGTGAGCAGGCCCACCCGCGACCGCTCCTCGGCAGGCAGCCACAACAACGCCGCCACCGCGATCAAGCTGCCCTGGCTGTGCGCCGCGACAACGACACTGGACGCGGGTGAGCGCGGCATCGTCGGCCCGGATTGCCCCGCGAGATGCCAGCTGATCCGGCTCCGGAGATCGGCCACCGCCCGCTGCGAGTAGGGCGGGGGCACGAACGGATGCACGGCGCGGGGCCAGAACGCCATCACGTCCCAACCGACGTTGACGCCACGGCGCAGCGACTCCTTCCGGATGGCGCCCCTGCCGAGCAGGACCAGTCCCACCGCCAGCCCGATGAGGACGACGGTGCCGGCGGCGATCAGGACCTTGGGTGCGCCCGCGGACGGTTCCTCGCTGAGCAAGCCCAATGGTCCCGGCAGATCCCGCGTCTGCCCACCTCGTCCGAGCCGTAGGAACTCGAGCGTGGCGGCGAGTGTCAGCACGAGTCCGAACACCGAGAGCGTCCACAGCAGCGCCTCGAGCGAATTCTTCAGCCGCGCCAGCCACATGGCCGTCCCGACCCGGGAGATCCACGTCACCGACAGGCGCGGCTCGCTGCTCGCCCCGAACGTGAACGCGCGTACCGCAGCATTCCGGAACGCGTCCCGTCGTACGGCGTAGGAGATGCCGGCCGCGGCGATGATGCCGATAACCAGGACGAGGGTCAGTCCCCAGGCGTAGGCGATCCGCTGCAGCAGGGGTGACACCTCGTAACCCTGGCCTTCGCCCCGGCCGAGGAACCAGGCCCACCCGAAAGGCAGCGCGGCGGCATAGCCGACTCCGAGGAACGTGCCCACGGAGGCCGCCAACGTCGGCGCCATCCCGGCGGCGAACCGGGAGAACGACGCGGGGCGGCCCGGCTCCGCGCCCATCGTTGTGACCGCGGCGAGCACCCAGTTGGCGGCGAGGAGCCCGAACATGGCCACGACACAGGCCACGAGCACGCCCACCGAGGCACCGTCGATCCCAGGCAGCGCCCGCCGTGAGGCGGCGATTGTGAGGGTCCGACCGCCGGCCTGCCACAGGGATAAGAGCAGCACCAGCCCGGCGACGATTACGAGTGCGAGGGCGAGGACATGCACCCGCTTGTGCCACCAGACCCGTCGACTCTCCAACCGGCCGACGGTGTGGACGGTTACGGACTCCTCGGGATCTCCCAGCAGGACGACGATCGTCGTCGTGACGCCCAGCAGGACGACCGCGACCCAGAACGTCCAGGAGAGCACTGCGCCCGCCTGGCTGCTGCCCCGGCCCGCGGCCGCTCCCATCATGGCGATGAGGGCGAGACCGGTGGCCAGGTGCAGCCGGCGCAGTGCCGGCGCATCGGTGTCTCCGGAGAAAGAACTCGCGGCGACCCAGCTCCGTGGGCGGGGACTCGGGCGCGCCCGGCTGATCGGGACCGGCCGGGCTGCGGCCGTCCAAGCGCCGCATCGCGCGACTGCGGACCCGGCTGGTTCCGGCGAATCGTCGGCCGAAGGAGAAGAGCATCGACAGCACGCCCACACAGAGCAGCATCGCCACGACGAGCGGCCAACCGGGCGCGCGATCCCACACCGGCAGGTTGTGCGTCGGCCCCCACTGCGCCGCGGTCAGGTCCATCGCGCCCACAGCGACGCTGAGCAGCAGCATCGCCGTCAGCCCGAGGCCCAGTAGCCGCAACATCGCGCCGCAGAGCGCGTGGCTCACCTTCGCCAGCCGGGTAGTCGGAAGCGCAAGCATGAACTGGGCCGCGTTGACGACACCGAAGGGCAGAATGGTGAGCCAGGGCCCCTGCCGCCAGGAGCCGGAGGTGTACTTGCCCCAGTGGTAGACCTCCATGACGTGATCGTCGCTGGGGTGCGTCTCGCGGCGCTGCGCGTCGCACGGCCGGAAGAACCGGCTGAATTCGTCACCGGCCACCTGGACGACGTGCGCGCTGTCCAGCATGTCCTCCGCAGGCGCACCGCTGACGCCGTGGACCCGCAGCTCTACCCAATGCTCGCCCTGGTGTCCCATGGCCCGGCCTCCGCGGTCTACTCCGCCGCAGTGTGGCCCAAGACCCCCGGACCCGGTAGCCCCAGCGTCAGCCGGCGACGAGCCGGCGGCGTTGCTCGGCCACGTCGAAGTCCACCGGCGGGTACTGCGGGTCGATGCCGGTCAAGGTCTCCACCAGCAGTTGAGCGATCGCCCAGTTGCGGTACCACTTGTGGTCGCTGGGCACGACGAACCACGGCGTCTCGGGTGTGCTGCAACGCTCCAGGGCGAGTTCGTAGGCCTGCGTGTAGTCCGACCAGTGCCGGCGCTCGTCGACGTCAGTGGGGTTGAACTTCCAGTGTTTCCGCGGATTGTCGAGACGTGCCAGCAGCCGCTCCTTCTGCGTCTTGGCCGAGATGTGCAGGAAGCACTTCACCACCGCTGTCCCGTCGTCGACCATCCGCTGCTCGAACCGGTTGATCTCGTCGTACCGGCGTTCGATGGCCGCTGGCTCGGCCAGCCCGCGGACGCGGGCGATCAGGACGTCCTCGTAGTGCGAGCGGTCGAATACACCGACGAAGCCGGGCCGCGGCAGTTGCCGGCGGACCCGCCAGAGGAAGTGATGCTTGAGTTCGTCTTCGCTCGGCCGCTTGAACGACGCGATCTGGCAGCCCTGCGGATTGAGCATCCCCACGACGTGCCGGATGACACCGCCCTTGCCGGAGGTGTCCATGCCTTGCAGGACGAGCAGCATGCTCCGGCTGCCTTCGGCGTACAGCCGTTCCTGCAGCCGAGACAACGCGGGCGCCTGTTCGGACATGGCCGTGCGCGTCTTCTTCTTCCCCCCGGGGACGCGTGGCGTGGAGCGGGGATCGTACGAGGCGAGATCGACGGATCCCGGCGGCAGCCGCAATGCCTTGCTGATGTTCACTGGCATGACGCGACTGTGCCACCGTCGCTGTGCTCATGCCGCCTCCACGGCGGGAAGTGTCTCGGCGGTACTCATGCCGCCTCCAGGGCGGGAAGTGCGTCGGCGGGCGAACCCGCGGCGGCGACGGAAAGGACAGCCATGCACTTCGCCGTCTGGGCCCCCCGGCCCGACCGGGTCGGAGTCCTGGTCGACGGGGCCACCCATGCCATGACGGTTGCCGAGGACGGGTGGTGGCACGCCGACGTACCGGACGCCGGTCCGGACGCGGACTACGGCTTCCTTCTGGACGACGACCCGACGCCGCTGCCGGATCCGCGATCTCGCCGCCAGCCCGAAGGCGTTCACGGCCTCTCCCGGGTGTACGACGACGGCCGGTACTCCTGGAACGACGGCAGCTGGACCGGCCGGGCGCTGCCGGGCGCGGTGATCTACGAGCTACACGTCGGCACCTTCACGGCGGAAGGCACGTTCGACGCGGCGATCGGGCGGCTGGACCACCTGGTCGCTCTGGGCATCTGCGTCGTCGAAATGCTTCCGGTCAACGCGTTCAACGGCGTGCACAACTGGGGGTACGACGGGGTCCTGTGGTTCGCCGTGCACGAGGCGTACGGCGGCCCGGACGGGTACAAGCGGTTCGTGGACGCCTGTCACGCACGAGGCCTGGCGGTGTTCCAGGATGTCGTCTACAACCACCTCGGCCCGTCCGGCAACTACCTGCCGCGGTTCGCGCCGTATCTCGCCGGGGACGGGGCGAACACGTGGGGTGCCTCAGTCAACCTGTCCGGCTCGGAGTCGGAGCCGGTCCGCCGCTACATCGTCGACAACGCCCTGATGTGGCTGCGCGATTTCCACGTGGACGGGCTGCGGCTGGACGCCGTTCATGCCCTCGTCGACGAGCGGGCAACACATCTGCTGGAACAACTGGCCGTCGAGGTCGCATCATTGGAGCCGCACGTGCGCCGGCCCCTGACCCTCATTGCCGAGTCCGACCTGAACGACCCGCGACTGATCACGCCGCGCGAAGCCGGTGGTTTCGGGCTCACCGCGCAATGGAGTGACGACTTCCACCACGCGCTGCACAGCATGCTCACCGGCGAGCGGCAGGGCTACTACGACGACTTCGGCGCCGGCCTTCAGGTCGTGACGAAGATATTGACGCGCGGTTTCTTCCACGACGGCACGTGGTCGAGCTTCCGGCGGCGCCCGCACGGCCGCCCGGTCGACATCGAGCACACGCCGGCCTGGCGGCTGCTCGGCTACCTTCAGGACCACGACCAGATCGGCAACCGGGCGGCCGGGGATCGGCTGTCCGCGTCGGTCTCTCCGGGTCTGCTGTCCGTGGGTGCCACCCTCGTCCTCACCGCGCCCTTCACGCCGATGCTCTTCATGGGCGAGGAGTGGGGCGCCGGCACCCCGTGGCAGTTCTTCACCAGCCATCCCGAGCCGGAATTGGCCGCTGCGACCGCCGAGGGCCGCAAGGCGGAGTTCGCCGAACACGGCTGGGACGTGGCATCCGTCCCCGATCCGCAGGATCCGGAGACGTTTCGCCGGTCGAAGCTGGACTGGACCGAACTCGACCGCGAGCCGCATCGAACGCTGCTGGCCAGCTACCGTCGGCTGCTCGCCCTGCGCCGGGCGGAGCCCTCGCTCACCAACCCGGCGCTGGGACGGGTGCACGTCAGTTACGACGAGCGGGCGCGGTGGCTCGTCGTCCATCGTGGCGACCTACGGATCGTGTGCAACCTCGCCGGCCGTGAGCAGACCATCGAGCTGGCCGACCACGTCGTGACCATCCTGTTCAGCACCGGTGAGGCACCGTCCACTGTGGATGGTCACGTCCGCTTGCCGGCCGAATCCGCTGCCGTGGTGAGGATCCGAGATGCGCAGAGTCCTGCCTGACGTCGCCGACGACGTCGACATCGAGGCCGAGTACGCCGTCGCGGCCGACCTGCCCTGGCACGTGCGCACGAGTTTCATCAGCTCCGCGGACGGTGCGGTGTCGGTGAACGGCCGGGCCGGCGGGCTCGGCAACGCCGGTGACCGGCGGGTGTTCGCGTTGCTGCGCGATCTGAGCGACGTGATACTGGTCGGCGCCGGTACCGCACGCGAAGAAAAGTACGCTGCGCCCCGTCCCACCGGCGCCCGGCTGGAGCGCCGCCGCCGGCATGGCGTGGGTGACGCGCCGGCGATGGCCGTGGTCAGCGAGCGCTTGGAGTTCGACACCGGCAGCGACCTGTTCCCCGACGACGAGCCGCGCACGATCGTCATCACCAGCGAGTCGTCGCCACCGCAGCGCCGAGCCGAACTTGCGCCGTACGCCGACGTCCTGGTCTGCGGGAAGCGGGCCGTCGACCTGGGTGAAGCAGCTTCGGCAATGCGCGCGCGCGGTCTGCGCCGGGTGCACTTCGAGGGCGGGCCCCGGCTGTTCGGTACTGCCATGGCGGGGGGTCTGGTTGACGAACTCTGCCTGACGTTGGCCCCTCTGCTCACCGGGCCGGGTGCCGGCCGAATCGTCGCCGGCGCCGAACTCGCCGACCCGTCGCCGCTACTGCTGCGGCACGTGCTCGAAGAGGACGGCTACCTGTTCCTCCGATACACGATGTCGGGACGCTAGCGCCGCTCGACCCCCTGCTCGTGATGGGCGGATCCACCTCACCCGGTCCGCAGCCGTCGAGCTCGCCAAGCTCGGCGTGCAGGTCAACAGCATCTCGCCGGGAGCGGTCCCTACCGGAGTGGTCGAGAGGCTTTCACCCGTTCTGTCCCTACTGCGGACCGCACAGGGTGAAGTCTGCTTCACTGGCAGTCATGCAGTTGCCCGTCATGCCGCCGATCGGCCCCATGCTCGCGAAGGCGACGAAAACGGTTCCCCGCGCTGACGGCTTGTTCTATGAGCCCAAGTGGGACGGGTTTCGCTGCATCGTCTTCCGGGACGGCGACGAGATCGAATTGGGCAGTCGCAACGAACGCCCGATGACCCGGTATTTCCCCGAACTCCTGCCCGCCCTCGCCGCCGCCTTGCCACCGCGGTGCGTCGTGGACGGCGAGATCGTGGTGAAGCGAGAAGGCCGGCTGGAGTTCGAGGTGCTGCAGCAGCGCATCCACCCGGCCAAGTCACGCGTCGACATGCTGGCGCGGGAGACCCCGGCCTCGTTCATCGCCTTCGACCTGCTGGCCGAAGGCGACGACTCGTTGCTGGACACCCCGTTCGAACAGCGCCGGGCACGGCTGGAGGCGCTGCTCGCCACCGACGCCGACACCGTGTACCTGACCCCGATCACCACCGACCCGGACGAGGCGGAGCGGTGGTTCGAGACCTTCGAGGGCGCTGGCCTGGACGGTGTGGTCGCCAAGCCCGCCAGCATGCCCTACCGCCCCGACGTACGGCTGATGACGAAGGTCAAGCACGAGCGGACCGCGGACTGCGTCGTGGCCGGCTTCCGATGGCACAAGAGCGGCCCGGTCGTGGGCTCGCTCCTGCTCGGCCTGTACGACGGGGAGCACCTGCAGCACATCGGCGTGGCGGCCTCGTTCACGATGAGCCGACGGGCGGAGTTGCTCGACGAGCTGGCGCCGTACCGGGACAACGCCCTCGACGGGCATCCTTGGCAGGACTGGGCGACCCCGCAAACCGACAACCCTGACCGGATGCCCGGGGCAGTGAGCCGCTGGAACTCCGGCAAGGATCTGTCCTGGCAACCCCTGCGCCCCGAGCTCGTCGTCGAGGTGAAGTACGACCAGCTCGAGGGCAACAGACTGCGGCACACCGCGCACTTCAAGCGGTGGCGGCCCGACCGCACCCCGCGGTCTTGCACCTATGACCAGCTCGACGTGCCGGTGCGCTTCGACGTCGGTGCCGTCTTGCGCGGAAAGGTGCCGTGATTCGCCGCCGGTTCGTCGTGGCCGTGCTGTGCACGGCGCTGGGGGCCAGCGCCTGCTCCACGGTGCTGGCCGGGTCGCCCACGCACTCGGAGCGAGCGCCCGCAACCGGCCGAGACGCGGCAACCGGCGACCTGCCACCCGCGGCGACAACCACATTCAGCGACTGCACCTCCCAGTTCCAGACGATCGTGGCCGGCCGGCCGGGTTCGGAACGTCCGCTCCGCTGGGAATGCGGGACGATGCCGGTGCCCCTGGACTATGACGTTGTCGGGGGCACCGAACTGTCGATCCATGTCGTACGAGGTCGGCTCGACAGCCAGCACGACCGCATCGGTGCGTTGTTCGTCAACCCCGGTGGCCCCGGAATCTCCGGTACCGACCTCGCGCTGAACCTGTCCCTGACCATGCCGATCGACGTCCTGGAGCGTTTCGACCTCGTCGGATTCGACCCGCGCGGGGTCAACTTCAGCAGTCCGGTCGAATGCGTTCCCGACGCCTACAAGGACGAGCTGTACGACGCCGAGCCCTACGTCCGCGACGACGCGGAGTTCCAGGTCCAGGTCGACATCGCCGAGACGATCGCAGGGATGTGC
>JACCXW010000477.1 GCA_013696785.1 Geodermatophilaceae bacterium
TCTCCGGCCTGACAGTGACGGGCAGCGGTCGCGACCTCGTCAACGACGTGTCGCTGACGATTCACAGCGGGGAAGTCGTCGGCCTTGCCGGTGTCGAGGGCAACGGGCAGGCAGAGCTCGTGGAGGCGATTATGGGCATCCGGTCGGCCACCGGCAGCGTCCGGTTGGCCGGGACTGAGATCAGCGGATGGGACACCCGGCGCCGCCGGGAGGCCGGCATGGGCTACATCCCGGAGGACCGGCACCGGCACGGCCTGCTGCTGGAGTCCAGCCTGTGGGAGAACCGGATCCTCGGCCACCAGACCCAGCCACCCAACAGTCGCGGTGCGTTCATCGATCGCGACGCGGCGCGCAAGGACACCGAGCGCATCGTCAAGGAGTACGACGTCCGTACGCCGGGGATCGAGGTGTCCGCGGCATCCCTGTCGGGCGGTAATCAGCAGAAACTCATCGTGGGCCGTGAGATGAGCAACGCGCCAAAGGTCCTCATCGCCGCACATCCGACCAGGGGGGTCGATGTGGGTGCTCAGGCCGCAATCTGGGAGCAGCTTCGCCAGGCCCGGGCGGCAGGGCTCGCCACCCTTCTCATCTCGGCCGACCTCGACGAGCTGATCGGAATGTCGGACACCCTGTACGTCATCCTGCGCGGGCGCATCGTCGCGCAGGTGGATCCCGCAACCGTCACCCCTGAGGACCTGGGGGCGGCCATGACCGGAGCTGGAGAGGCCGCATGAGTACCGCCGACGCACTCCTCGCCGCGGAGGCGGCATGAGCAGGGCGAGCCGCCGGTGAACGCATCGCTGCGGCTGCGCCGGTTCGGACTACTGCTCGTGGCCCCGGTGCTGGCACTGGGTCTGTCACTGGTGGCCGTGTCGATTCTGCTGCTAGCGATCGGCAACGATCCGTTCGAGGCGTTCGAGACGATGCTGCGCACCGGCATCCAGGCCAACGCTGTCGTCGACATCCTGAACAAGGGCACGTTCCTCTACATCGCGGCCCTCGCGGTTGCGATCGGCTTCAAGATGAACCTGTTCAACATCGGCGTCGACGGTCAATACCGACTGGCCGCCGTCATCGCGGCGGGTGTCGGTGGAGCGCCCGGTATCCCCGGATTCCTGCGGCTGCCGTTGATCCTGCTCGCCGCGATTCTCGTGGGTGCGTTGTGGGCAGGGATCGCGGCCGTGCTGAAGGTCACCCGGGGCGTCAACGAGGTGCTGTCGACGATCATGCTCAACGCCATCGCGACCGCGACGACGGCGTACCTGCTGCAAGACGGCGGGCTGGGAGTGATCACCGGAAACTCGATAGGAACCCGACCGGTGCCCGAAGCCGGCTGGTTTCCTTCGCTGGACCCGATCGCTCGTCCCGTGCTGCAGTCGTTGGGACTGGAGCCCTCGCCGTCGAAGAAGGTGTACGGCTTCCTCGTCGTTGCGGTCCTGCTCGGCATCGGCTTCTGGGTGCTGGTCAACCGCACCCGGTTCGGCTTCGATCTTCGAGCGACGGGTGCCAACCCGAGCGCCGCGGTCGCCAGCGGCATCAACGTCAAGCGGATGATCCTGGTCAGCATGCTGCTGTCCGGCGCGGTCGCCGGGCTGGTCGGCATGCCGCTGCTGCTGGAGAGCAGCGGGCACAACTACTCGCAGAACTTCCCGACCGGGATCGGATTCACCGGGATCGCCGTGGCCCTGCTCGGGCGCAACTCCCCGATCGGCATCGCCTTCGCAGCACTGCTGTGGGCCTACCTGGACGTGACCACCGCGCCGTTGGCGCTGTTCGGGATCTCCGACAAGCTGTCGGCGATCATGCAGGCGCTGATCCTGCTCGCCGTCGTCATCGCCTACGAGGTGGTACGCCGCACGACCGCCGCCAGTGAGCAACGCCGGGTCGCGCGCGAACTCGGCGACGACGTTGCGCCGGCGTTCTCAGCGACCGGCGTCGAGCAGACCCGGATCGTCGCAGACACGGCCGAGACCGAGCGGACCGGCGAACCTGAAACGCGGGAGCGGCGATGACCCTGGTCAGCCCGCCCGAGCTTCAACTCGGGGTGCAGGCACCTCCGCGGCGCAGGTCCTCCCGGCGGCTGCTGTACTTCATGGTGGGCGGCTTCGTCGCGCTCAGCCTGTTGCGCTTCACCTTCGACGCCGGCGATCTGACCTCATCCGGAGCGATCCGCGCGGCCCTCGTCCTGGCCATTCCGATCGGCCTGGCGGGACTGGGCGGCCTGTGGTCCGAACGCGCCGGAATCGTCAACATCGGTCTGGAAGGCATGCTCATCGCGGGCACCCTGTTCGGGGCGTGGGCCGGGTATCAGTGGGGGCCGTGGGTCGGTGTTCTCGTCGGCATGACCGGCGGAGCGGCATTCGGCCTCGTGCACGCCGTCGCGACGGTGACGTTCGCCGTCGACCACATCGTCTCCGGCGTCGCCATCAACATCCTGGCCATCGGTGTCGGCGGAGTGA
>JACCXW010000479.1 GCA_013696785.1 Geodermatophilaceae bacterium
CGCCGCCGTGGCCGGCTCCACCACCCGGGCGGCCGGGGGCCAGCCGGTCGACATCGGGCGGATCACCGGGCCGATGTTCCGCGCCGATCCGGGCACGTTGTCGGAGGATCGTTTCCACCCCTCCGCGGACGGCTACCGGCTGTGGGCCGAGGCGCTGCACCCTCCGGTCGAGGCGGCCGTCCGACGTCGCGCCGCCGCCGGGCACCGTCGCGAGGCCTGACCCCGGGGGACCGCCGCCGCGCGGGTAGATTCGGGTCAGTCACCGAACCCGGAGGAAACCGCCATGCCCGAGGCAGTCATCGTCGCCACTGCCCGCTCCCCCATCGGCCGCGCGTTCAAAGGCTCGCTGAAGGACGTCCGGTCCGACGACCTGGTTGCGACCATCATTCGCGCAGCCTTGGACAAGGTGCCGGCGCTGGACCCGGTGGACATCGACGACCTGATGCTGGGTTGCGGCCTCCCGGGCGGTGAGCAGGGCTTCAACATGGCCCGCATCGTCGCCGTACTCCTGGGCTATGACCACCTTCCGGGCGTGACGCTCACCCGGTACTGCTCCTCGTCGCTGCAGACCTCCCGGATGGCGCTGCATGCGATCAAGGCCGGCGAAGGAGACGTGTTCATCTCCGCCGGCGTCGAGATGGTCTCGCGCTTCGTCAAGGGCAACAGCGACTCGCTACCGGACACCCAGAACCCCCTGCTCGCCGACGCCCGCGCCCGGACAGGCGCTGTTGCTGAGAACGGCGCGGACTCCTGGACCGACCCACGCGCGGACGGCCTGCTTCCGGACGCCTACATCGCGATGGGGCAGACCGCGGAGAACCTGGCCCGGCTCAAGGACGTGAGCCGTGAGGACATGGACGTGTTCGGAGTCCGATCCCAGAATCTCGCCGAAAAGGCGATTGCCGACGGGTTCTGGGAGCGGGAGATCACCCCGGTCACGACGCCGGACGGCACTGTGGTGAGCACCGACGACGGGCCGCGGCCTGGCGTCACGTTGGAGGCCGTCCGTCAGCTCAAGCCGGTTTTCCGGCCGGACGGTCGGATCACCGCCGGAAACTGCTGCCCGCTCAACGACGGCGCTGCGGCCCTGATCATCATGAGCGACCGCAAGGCCGCCGAGCTCGGTCTGACGCCGCTGGCCCGCATCGTCTCGACGGGGGTGACCGGGTTGTCCCCGGAGATCATGGGACTCGGCCCCGTCGGCGCCTCCGAGCAGGCGCTCCAGCGCGCCGGGTTGAGCATCTCCGACATGGACCTGATCGAGATCAACGAGGCGTTCGCCGCGCAGGTCATCCCGAGCTACCGCGACCTCGGCTTGTCCGAGGAGGACGCCGATGCCCGGCTCAACGTCCACGGCGGCGCCATCGCTATCGGTCACCCGTTCGGAATGACAGGTGCCCGGATCACCGGAACGCTGCTCAACGGCTTGCAGACCCGCGACGGGACGTTCGGCTTGGAGACGATGTGCGTAGGCGGCGGCCAGGGCATGGCCATGATCATCGAGCGGCTCGGCTGACCGCGTAGCGCCAGGCGCGGCAGCGCCGCCGGCACAGTTGAGGGTCACAGACAAAGGGGCCGCCGTCTCAGGACGGCGACCCCCTTGCGTGGTGGCAGGTCATTCTCGCGTCGATACCGACGCGTGGTGTCAGTCGCGGAAGTAGCTCAGCAACCGCAGGATCTCCAGGTACAGCCAGACCAGGCCGACGACGAGACCGAACGCGGCGTACCACGCGAAGCGCTGCGGCGCTCCCCGGCGTATTGCCTGGTCGACCATGTCGAAGTCCAGCAGGAACGTGAGCGCGGCAATCCCGATGACGACGAGGCTGAAGATGATCGCCAGCGGTCCGCCGTCGCGAATGCCGAGCCCACCGTCCACGAAGAAGCCGGCGACCAGGTTGACCACGACCAGTGCGACGACACCGATCAGTGCGCCGATGAGCCACTTGGTGAACTTCGGCGTGACCCGGATGGCGCCGGTCTTGTAGACCACGAGCATTCCGGCGAACACACCGAACGTCCCGACGACGGCCTGCAGCACGATGCCGTCGTAGAGGTCCTCGAAGAGCTTGCTGATCCCGCCGAGGAAGACGCCCTCAACAGCGGCGTAGGCAAGGATCGCGGCCGGGTTGGTGATCTGCTTGAAGCTGATGACGAGCCCAAGCACCAGACCGATAAGAGCGGCCGGAAGGGCCCAGCCGATCGCCGTCTCGGTCGAGACCGTCAGCATGACTGCGGCAGCAACGGCGACCACTGTGCCGACGGTCGCGGCGGTGCGTACGACGACGTCGTCCAGCGTCATGTACTGGGTCGGCGCTGTGGTGTCGTAGGGCTGGGGCTGCGCACCATAAGGCGGCGGTGTGCCGTACGGACTCTGGGTTGATGCGGGTGCGGTGTTCCACGTCGCGTATCCGCCCTGTGCGGGCGCCGTGGGAATGCCACCGCCCCTGCGGCTGAATACCGGGTTACTCACGTCGACTCCTTCGCCGAGCTGCGGGCTTGCGTAAGGGTAACGCCGGCCGATGACGCGACGTTCCCGCGAAAGATGAGAATCCAGCTTCCACCCGGGCCGGTACCCCCGGTCGGATTCGAACCGACACTGGAGCCCTTTTAAGGGGCCTGCCTCTGCCATTGGGCTACGGGGGCGCGGACACGAGGGTAGCCGCGAGCCTCCGCACATCCGGGTCTGCGGACGGTTACCGTCCGGTCACCCGACCGGGAAGGTTCGATGAGCAGACCCAATCCTGTGCTGACCGTCGCGCTTATCGTCGCGATCGCCTTCACCCTGCTCGCGAAGTTCGACGCCGACGGGCCTGCGGTGGCCGAGGGCCGCACCGGGCCCATAGGGCCGAACGTCGAGTTCGCGCCGCTGCAGGCCGGGGCGCAGCCGCCGCAGTTCATCCTCTTCTCCTTCGACGGGGCGGGCTCGCACGAGAAGTGGCAGCGATTCCTCGCCGCCGCGGACGAGGTAGGCGCGCAGTTCACCGGATTCCTGAGCGGCGTGTACCTGCTCACCGACGACGCACGGCAGGCCTACGTCGGCCCGGGACACGACCGGGGTGACTCCTCGATCGGCTTCGGCGGTTCGCCGGAGGAGTTGCGGATGCTGATCGATGACATGAACACCGCCTACGACCGCGGGCACGAGATCGGCACCCACTTCAACGGGCACTTCTGCGACGGCAACGACCCGAGCGGCAACGACTGGACGACGGCGCAGTGGTCCACCGAACTGGACCAGTTCCTCCTATTCGTCACCGACTACCGCGAACTCAACCGGCTCCCGGACCTGCCGCGGCTGCAGGTTCCACCGGCGGCCATCCAGGGCGGGCGCACGCCCTGCCTCGAAGGCGACCCCGGGGTCGTGTTCCCCGCCATGGCCGGGCACGGGCTCCGCTACGACAGCAGCCGGCCGGTCACCGGGCTGATCTGGCCGCAGCGGGTCCAGGGGCTCTGGGAGTTCGGGATGCCCGTCGTTCCGGTCCAGGCCACCGGCGGCAAGAACATCGCCATGGACTACAACTTCTGGTTCAAGTTCAACGGCGCCCGGGACGAACCGGCACGCGCCGCCGAGTTCACCGAAGCCGTGCTGGCGACGTACCGGGACATGTACGAGAACGCGCTGAACGGGAACCGGGCGCCGCTGGTCATCGGGAACCACTTCAACGACTGGAGCGGCAACGCCTTCAATCCGGCGGTGGAGCAATTCATGCTGGAGGTCTGCGACCGTCCGGAGACGGTGTGTACGACGTACCAGAACGTCATCGCCTGGATGCAGGCCCAGGATCCCGCCGTCCTGACCGAGCTCATGGCCCG
>JACCXW010000488.1 GCA_013696785.1 Geodermatophilaceae bacterium
CCGATGCTCCTGGCAAACGCGTTGCAGGCCAGTGGCGCGATCCGCGCGTATGAGGATCATCCGGAGGCGGCACTGCCGCTGCTGCAGGAAGCGCTCGGGGCGTACCTAGCCGAGGTGCTGGCCGCCCAGGGTGAGTACGACGCTGCGCTGGCGCTGGCCGACGCCGCCGTGGCGGCGCAGCAGGAATCCGGTGACCGGCACGCCCAAGCCGTGGCGTTGACCTCGCTCGCCGCGGTGACAGAGCAGGCGCAGGGTCCCAAAGACGCGGTGCCGATTCTGGAACAGGCGGTCCGGGCGTTCCAGGCGGCCGGGATGTCCGGGCAGGCGGCGCTGCAGCGGCTCGTCGAGGCGTGCCGGGCGACCGGAGACGACGCCGGGGTCGAGCGCCATACCGCCGAACTCGCGCGGCTGGACGCGGTCGTCACGCACATTAGTTAGAGCGCGGTCAGCGGTTGCTGCCACCTTGGTTGCCGATGATCACAACCTGGGAAGGCAGTCATGTCGTTTGAGCCGTTGTCTCATGCGCAGGTGCCGCCGGCCGCGCCGCGGCGACGCCACCTGGGTCTCAAGATCGCCGGCGGCTTCCTCGTCGTGGTCGGCCTCGTGCTCGGTACCGGCGCACTGGTCGACAACCTCGGCGGTTCCCCGGAATATCGGAGCGCTCCGCCGGCGGCGGGAGCCGTTGCTCCGGACGCACTCGACCCGGCCGCCTTCAGCACCGCAATGTCGGCTGCGGCGCGCGGTTCGGATCCTGCGGCGTTCCTCGCGTTCTTCGCTCCTGCGCTGCAAGTAGATGCTGGGCGGTACTTCGCCAACCTTCGAACTCTCGGCGTCGACGGCGTGCTCGTCGCGATCCAGACCACCGACCTACGGGAACTGCAGGCGGAGTCCTTCGACGGGATCCTCCAGATCGGCTTCCACATCCCCGGCATCGACGGCGCCGAAGTCACGCCGATGGAGCCGTTGACCGGGATGGCCATCGAGCCGAACCGAATGCCCTCCACGGCGTACGACGTCACGGTGCGGCGCACGGACACCAGCGGGGTGATCGAAGCCTGGTCACCGGTCGGGGCTCCTGCTCCCTGGGACGTGCAAGAACTCGTGTCCGTGCAGGGTCCGGGCTACGTGTTGGCCACGGGTGTGCAGAACGAGGCACTGCTCGGGCAATACAACGAAGCAGCCGCCCAGGCGACCGACTACACGACGGCACTGTTCGAGGAACTCCTTCCAGACCTTCCTGGCAGCGGGCTGGACAATCCGGGGTTCCTGCTCTTCGTCGAGCCCGACGACGAGCTGTTCAGCTCCTATTTCGTTTCCGAACGATCGATCGGACCCATCAACGAGATCACCGGATACGCCGTACCGCTCCCTTCTGCCGCCGGGGAGAGTTCCGGTGCTCGCGTCGTCATGCGCCCACAGCCCGATCTCGACGTGTTCGCGAGCGTGGCAGTGCACGAGTTCGTGCACGTGATGTTCGCCTCGGGCACGAACAGCTCCTTCCTGCCGAACGGCACGAAGGACCCCGGCGCCGCCTGGATCGCCGAGGGCGTCGCGGAGTGGATCCAGACCCACTTCGATGAACAGGACTTCACCGGGCCGACACTGGATGCAGCCCGTGCCGCCGTGGATCAGGGCTTCTTTGAGGATCGGCCTCCGACCCGCGACGAGCTGTACACGCAGGCCGAGTTCGGATATCCCCTCGCAGCCTCGGTGTTCGAATGGATCTCGGAGACCTTCAACGTGGCGGCCGCCTTCGATGCCGCCGCGGACAACCTGTCGCGCGGCTTCGACGAGCTGTTCGCGTCGCTGATGTATCCGTCAGACCGTGACTTCTAGGCCGAATGGGCCGCCTGGGTGCGCGACCTCTGACCCGAATGTCGCCGTTGCCTGACACGGTGGCGCTCGTGCGACCTAGCGGCGACGACGTGAGGGCCGCTCGGCTGTTGCTGCGACGGCCGCGGCCGCGTGACATCGACGACGCCTTCCTGGCGCACGGCGATGCCGCCACCCAGCGGTTCAACCCCGATGGACCGCACCGCGATCGCGCGACCAGTCAGGGCCGGCCTCGACGAGTGGATCGCGCACTGGGACGAGCACGGGCTTCGGCTACTGGACGGTGCTCGACGCCCAGACGGCAGAGTCCTCGGCTTCGGCGGGTCAGGCTCGAGAAGTGGAGGACGAGTCGGTCCTGAGCCTGTACTACCGGCTCGCCCACGCCGCTCCAGCGGGCGCCGGTCAGTCCCAGGGCACCACGATGATTCCCGCGTTGTCACCGGCGGCTACCGCGAGATAAACGCGATCAGCGCTGCTGGCGATCCGGGCGCGGTACAGCGTCAAGTCGCCAAGCGGCGCAGGCGCGGCGACCCCGACAAAGTTGCTATCCGGCGGGACCAGGATCGTCCAGGCGCCCGTGACAGGGTCACGGCTGGCGATGCCGGTCGGACCGTAGACGCCGTACGCGGTGAGGAGCGTGCCGTCAGGCAACGTGTCCAGGCCGGTGATCGTGTACGGGCCGACGAGCTCGTCGGGCACAGGCACCGATCGGATCCGACCGTCCGGGGTCAGGTGCTGCAGTCCGCGCAGCGCCGATATCCACACCGAGCCGTCCGGAGCCGCCGCGAGTGCCGAGAGCTCGCCGAGTTCGGCCTCCCTTCCCGGCCCGTCATAGCTCGGCACCGGCACCGTGGGTGGATCGTGCCTGTTCTCCGAATCCACCTGTCCACAACCGGCGCCCCTGTCGGAGCCACGGTCTCGCCGGCCGGCCACCGTGTCGATCGTCCCATCAGGACCGATTCGGCGCACCAGGCAGTCCTCGGCGAGATAGATGCTGCCGTCCGCCGTGGCGGCACACGCTCGAACCAGGCCGAGTGTCGCCTGGCCGGCCGGGCCGCCGTCCCCCGCGGACACCAGGCCATCCACAGCGTCCGGTCCCGCTGTCACGTCCCGCCAACTCCCGTCCGGATCTCTGGCCACCAATCGGTACGTCTCGGTAGCGAGGGCGAACAGCGTCCCGTCGGCCGATGCGCAGAGCGGACCCACGTCGAGGCCGCGCTCCCGGTCGGCGTACGGGCCCTCCACCAGGGACGCGACACCGTCGGGCGTGATGCGGACCAGCGCCAATCCGCGGTCTCGTCCCAGGCTGTGGTCATCGGAATCGGCGACCGACACGCGGGCGTCCTGCAACGCGAAGATGGTGCCGTCAGGCAGCGCAATAATGCTGCTGACGCCGAACGTGTCGACCGCGGACCTGCCGTTGACGGTGATGTCGTCCCGTGCGGCGTAGAGGCGGTAGCCGACACCGGCCATCGCCTCCGGCGGCAGCGGGGTGACCACCTGGACGCGCGCAGAACCCGCCTCGCCTGGGTCGCCGGGTGACGTCGAACAGGCAGCCGCGAAGGCCACCGCGACAATCAGCACCAGCCTGCGGCGCATCCCGCCCCCTCTGCCGGAGCCGACGCTACCCGCGGCTCATTGCCTCGCACCACATTGGCGGTTCAGCCGATTATCGGTACGGCGGTACCACCGGCCGGGGTTAGGGTCCGGTCATGGCGGCGAGCGGGGACGCGGACATCCGGGTCAGCGACCTGCGTAAGACGTTCAAGGTCCCCGAACGCGATTCCGGCTTGCGCGCATCGTTGCGCAGTCTGGTCCACCGCAAGCACCGCGACGTCCACGCGGTCGCGGGAGTCTCCTTCGAGATCCCGGCCGGCGAGATCGTCGGGTTCCTCGGGCCCAACGGAGCGGGCAAGACGACCACCCTGAAGATGTTGTCCGGCCTGCTGCACCCGAGTTCGGGTGAGGCCACTGTGCTCGGGCATGTGCCCTGGCGGCGGGAACGCGACTACCTGCGCCGGATGACGCTGGTGATGGGCAACCGCAACCAGCTGCAGTGGGACATCCCGGCGTTGGACTCCTTCGAGATGAACCGCGCCATCTACCGCGTCCCCGACGCGGAGTTCCGGGCGATCCGCGACGAGATCGTGGAACTGCTCGAGATCGGCGACCTGGTCCGCAAACCGGTCAGGAACCTGTCCCTTGGCGAGCGGATGAAGGCCGAGATTGCCGCGGCGCTGCTGCACCGCCCGAAGGTGCTGTTCCTCGACGAACCGACGATCGGCCTGGACGTCACCATGCAGAAGCGGATCCGGACGTTCCTCGCCGAGTACAACCGGCGCTACGGCGCGACGATCCTGCTCACCAGCCACTACATGGCCGACGTACAGGCGTTGTGCAAGCGGGTGGTCGTGATCGACCACGGATCGATCCTGTACGACGGCAGTCTGCGGGAGCTGTCCACGCGCTACGCGCCGCATCAGACCATCAACGTGTCGCTGGCCGAATCCGGTCAGGATCTGAGCGGCTACGGCGAGGTGCTCGGTACGGAGGACGGCAGGGTGAGCCTGAAAGTGGCCAAGGATCAGACTTCGGCCGTGGCCGCCCGGCTGCTTGCGGCGTACGAGGTCAGCGACCTGACGATCGAGGACCCACCGGTGGAGGACGTGATCGAGCAAGTTTTCGCCGACTCTTCCCCGACCACCGTAAGGTCCGGACCGTGACGGACCACAACCTGTCCGGTGCGCTTCACAGCGGCGGCCAGGCGTTCCTGGATCTGCACGTCCCCGGTCGGCCGTTGCTCATTCCCAACCCCTGGGACGCCGGCAGCGCCAAGGTACTGGCCTCCCTCGGGTTCCGGGCGCTCGCCACCACGAGCGGCGGTCACGCCGCCACCCTCGGACGGCTGGACGGCGAGGTCACCCGGGAAGAGGCGCTGGCGCACGCGGCGCAGATCGTCGCCGCGGTAGACGTACCGGTCTCCGCCGATCTGGAGAGCGGATTCGGCGCGGATCCCGCAGCTGTGGCCGAGACGATGCGCGCTGCCGCGGCGACCGGGCTCGCGGGTTGCTCGATCGAGGACTACAGCGGCGACCCGGACACCGGCCTGTACGACATCGCGCAGGCCGCCGACCGGGTCAGGGCCGCCGCCGAGGCCGCCGGGGGCATGGTGCTGACCGCTCGGGCGGAGAACTTCTTCCGGCACCGCGATGCCGATCTCGGTGATGCGATCGCCCGGCTGCAGGCCTACCAGGAGGCCGGTGCGGACGTGCTCTATGCACCTGGGCTCTCGGATCCGGGCGATGTCGCTCGCCTGATCGCCGCGGTGGACCGACCGGTCAACGTGCTCGCCTATCCCGGTCTCGGCTCCGTCGGGGATCTGGCCGCGGCCGGTGCAGCGCGTATCTCGGTCGGCGGCGCGTTCGCGTACGTGGCACTCGGTGCGCTCGTGCAGGTCGGCCGCGAGCTGCTGGACGAGGGCAGCTTCGAATACCTCGACCGCGTCGGGGACGGTCGTCGGCAGGCGCAGACCGCCTTCTCGCCCGGCGGTGCGGACCGGCGGTGACCGCGGTCCGAGAGCCGCGCCGGCGGTTGCGGGGGCTGCCCGGTCTGTACGCCGTGCTGATGCGTACCGCCGTACAGGTGCAGTTGCAGTACCGGACCGCGAACTACGCATACATGCTCGGGATGATCGCCGAACCGGTGATCTACCTGGTGGTGTGGTCGAGCGTCGCGCGCTCGCAGGGCGGCGCCGTCGAGGGCATCACCGTCGGGGAGTTCGCGGCGTACTACATCGTGTGGACGCTAGTCCGGAACATGAACATCGTCTTCACGCCGTACGGGTGGGAGCAGCGCATCCGGCAGGGCGAGCTGTCGGGGATGCTCGTTCGCCCCGTGCATCCGATCCACTACGACCTGGCGTACTTCGCCGGGTGGAAGTTCGTCGTGATCCTGCTGTGGCTGCCGATAGCCGCCGGGTTGGCGCTCATCTTCCGGCCGACGTTCGACGTCAGCGTGCTCGAAGCAGGGATCTTCCTGATCGCGATCTGGGGTGCGTACCTGATCAGGTCGATGCTGTTGTGGGTGCTCGGCATGGTGACGTTCTGGACCACCCGGGTCAGCGCCCTGTACGACATGTACTTCACCGCCGAGCTGCTGCTCTCCGGTCGGCTGCTGCCGCTCGCCCTGCTGCCGGCATGGGCGGTCACGCTCGCCGACGTGCTGCCGTTCAAGTACACGTTCGGCTATCCGATCGAGGTCATCGCCGGGGACCTGTCGACCCGCGAACTCTTCGTCGGGCTGGGCATGCAGGCGCTCTGGGTGGGCCTCGGCGCGCTTCTGGTCGCCGTTGTGTGGCGCGTCGGCGTACGCCGGTATTCGGCGGTGGGGAACTGATGCGCCGGCTGAGTCTTGGCTGGACGTTCCTGCGCGTCGGCGCCCTCAACGAACTGCAGTACCGCGTGAACTTCTTCCTGAGCCTGGTGCAATCCGTGGTGGCCGTGGGTACGGCGCTCGTCGTACTCGGGCTGGTGTTCTCCCACACCGATTCCCTCGGCGGCTGGTCCAGCGACGAGCTGCTCGTGATCATGGGCGTCTACGTGTTGATGGGCGGGGTGATCCGATCGCTCGTCCAGCCCAACATGCAGCAGCTCATGCAGGACGTGCAGGAGGGCACGCTCGACTACGTCCTGACCAAACCCGAGGACGCGCAGCTGCTGGTCAGCGTTCGGCGGTTCGGACTGTGGCAGGCCGTCGACATCGTCGTGGGACTGCTGCTGGTCGCGGTGGCACTGGTGCGCCTGGACGACCCGGTGAGTGTGCTGGCCGTTCTCGCCTTTGTGGTGGCCCTGCTGCTCGGCGCTCTGGACATCTACTGCTTCTGGCTGATCCTGACCACCTCGGCGTTCATCGTGGTCCGGGTCGACTTCCTGATCGAGCTGTTCGAAGGCATGTACCAGGCCGGGCGGTGGCCGGTCACGATCTACCCAGGCTGGCTGCGGATCGGGTTCACCTTCCTGGTGCCTCTCGCCTTCGCCGTCACCGTGCCCGCCTCGGCGCTCACCGGCCGACTGTCGGGCTGGCTGCTGCTCGGCGCGGTGGCGTTCACCGTGGGCTTGCTGGCGCTCACCCGCTGGGTATGGCGGCAGGGCTTACGCCGCTACGCCGGCGCTTCCGCCTGATTTCGCCGATCCCGGCGGTCGACGCGGCCGCCAGGCGAATGCGTGTTCACTGGAGTCATGCCATTGACCGGTGAATACGAGCCGAGCCCCGAGAAGTGGGTCCGTAACCAGGTCGAGAAGTACGAGAGTTCCGGAGGGACGACAGGCACCACGATGCGTGGCATGCCCGTCGTCATCGTGACCACGGTCGGAGCCAGATCGGGAAAGCTTCGCAAGGTGCCGCTGATGCGGGTCGAACACGACGGGCGGTACGCCGCGGTGGCATCCATCGGCGGGGCGCCCAAGCACCCGGTCTGGTACTACAACCTGCACGCGCATCCGCACGTCGAGTTGCAGGACGGGACCGTCCGCAGCGACATGACCGCCCGCGAGATCAGCGGAGCGGAGAAGCAGCGATGGTGGGAGCGAGCCGTCGCTGCCTTCCCTGACTACGCCGACTACCAGACCCGCACCGAGCGTGAAATCCCGGTGTTCCTTCTCGAGCCGATCGGCACCGACTGAGTCACGACGTACGGTGACACCAACGATGGAGGAAGGCGATGGCATTCTTCTGGTTCGGACTGGCGATCGTTCTGCTGCTCATCCTGGTCTTCGGCTGGCGCTATGACCGCCGAATGAGGGCGCAAGGCCGAAACGTGCGCAACTCCTCGGACATGGTCGGGGAGAGCCGCGACGTGAGACGGGACGTTCGCGTCGCCGGGGATCAGGCCGGCTGGTCGCGCACGGCCGCGTCGTACACCCAGGAGCAGATCGCCGACCGCGGAGCCAGGCGGGATCGGACCGAGCACAAGAAGGACGGCTAATACTCTCTCGGCGTGTCTTGGGCAAATCCTAGATTGCGGTAGAGATCCCGATACGCTGCCGCGCCATGGATCCCGTGCGCAATCCGTACGCCCCCGGAGCCGGTCAGCGACCACCCGAGCTGGCCGGCCGTGACGCCGAGCTGGCGCAGTTCCACGTCGTGCTGGAACGGATTTCCAGCGGCCGTCCTGAGCGGTCCTTGATCCTGACCGGGCTGCGTGGCGTGGGCAAGACCGTGCTCCTCAAC
This sequence comes from Geodermatophilaceae bacterium, assembly GCA_013696785.1. Taxonomy (GTDB): domain Bacteria; phylum Actinomycetota; class Actinomycetes; order Mycobacteriales; family Geodermatophilaceae; genus JACCTY01. The sequence continues at coordinate 8,062 of JACCXW010000488.1, forward strand.
CAGCTCCGCTCGGCCGCGATCGGTCGCGGGTGGGGTACCGCCAAGTTCGAGGCCCGACCCGAGCAGTCGGTACGCCGGCCGATCTCCAGCGCGCTGCACATGGCGGTGCGCGAGCTGGCCGGCCGACACCGCGACCCGGAGCGGATCGAGGATTTCCTCGGCGTACTCAAGGCGTTCGCGCTGCGGGATTCCGCCGGCGGCAGGCTCCGCGACCGGTGGCAGCCGGGCATCGACGTACCGGCGATGCACGGGCGGGCCGACTCCGGCGACATCGAGATCGACCTCGTCGAACTGCTCGCCGACGCGTCCGCGGTCGCGCGGGATGTCGGCGTCGGGATCGCACTGTTCGTCGACGAGATGCAGGATCTCGGCGCCGACGACGTGTCCGCGATCTGCGCGGCCTGCCACGAGCTGTCCCAGGCCGGTGCGCCTCTCATCGTCGTCGGAGCCGGCCTCCCGCACCTGCCCGCCCTCCTGTCCAGCAGCAAGAGCTACTCCGAGCGGCTGTTCCGGTACATGCGGATCGACCGGCTGGACCGCGCCGCTGCCGACCTCGCGCTCCGCGCGCCGGCTGATCGCGAGGGCGTGGACTTCACGACGGCGGCCTTGGACGCCCTGTACGCCGCGGCCGACGGCTACCCGTACTTCGTGCAGGCTTACGGCAAGGTCACCTGGGATGCCGCCGCGACCTCGCCGATCACTGCCTCGGACGTCGCAGTTGCCCGACCCGCCGCCGAGAGCGAGTTGGCGGTGGGCTTCTTCGGCTCACGGTACGAG
>JACCXW010000489.1 GCA_013696785.1 Geodermatophilaceae bacterium
CGGCGCCGGAGCCCGGTTCAGCTGCAGTTCAGGTCGGCGCGGGCATAGTGCCGCCCGCGGCCGGAGATCCCGGCGCGAGCACGCACTCAGGAGGCACGATGAAATTTCCCAGCGGTAGGGCGTCGAGGATCGGTCCTCCGCTCGCAGTCACCGTGCTCGCGGCGGCCTACCTCGCGTCGGCTTCGGGTGCCGCCTCGGCCGGCAACAACTCAGCCGCCGTCCCGGTGCCCGCTCAACTGACCTGTCAGCACACGGACAAGAAACCCACGGTGCAGATCGCCAGCGCCAAGCTGTTCATAGAGTACAACGCCACCGACGACGACACCGGGATTCACGGGGCCTTCGACGATGACGGCTGGTCGAGGCTGTGCGTCTTCGACCCGAACGGGGATCAGGTGCTGGCCGTCAATCCGCAGAGCCAACTGCGGGATCTCACGATGGGCGGGATCTTCTTCGAGTCGCGGGAACCGCCTCGGTCTGAGCTCACCTTCGCCGAGCTCGCAGCCGCCTTCCCCGCCGGCCGCTACACCGTGCGCGGAACGTCGTTCGACGGCCAGCAACTCGTCGGCAGCGCGATCTTCACGCACAACGTGCCCGCGGCCCCGGTCATCACCGCGCCGCCGCTGACCGACGGCGATGCGCCGGCCACCCACGACACCGTGCCCATCGAGGGACTGATGGTCACCTGGGAGGACGTCACGCACACAGTCGACGGCCGGCCGGTCACCATCACCGGTTACGAGGTGATCATCACAAAGGCGGTCGAGGAGGATCCCAACGGATTCTCCACACCGACGTTCGACGTGCATGTCACACCGGACTCCAACTCGTTGAGCGTGCCGGTCGAGTTCCTGGAGCCGGACACCGAGTACGAGTTGGAGGTGCTCGCCCTGGAGGTGAGTGGGAATCAGACGATCAGTGTCGGCTTCTTCACGACGGACTAGCACCGCCGACGCAGAACTCGTTGCCCTCGGGGTCGGCCAGGACCGTCCACCGCACACCGAACTCGTCGTGCTCGCCGTGCGTACTGGCGCCCAGTGCCACCAGACGCTCGACCTCGGTGCTGCGGTCGGCGGTGCCGAAGTCGACGTGCATCCGGTTCTTGGCGGTCTTGGCCTCCGGCACGTGGATGAACAGCCACGCCGGCTGTCGGCTCCGAAAGCGGATGCCGATGCTGGCGAAGTGCTCGCTGGCACCGTCGTCGACCGGCCGGTCCAGGGCGGCCGACCAGAACGCCGCCAGAGCGGTTGCGTCCCGGCAGTCCACGGTCACATGCTGCAGAGCGATCACGGTTCCTCCTCTGACTCGCTGGTTGAGGTCAGCCAGCCCACTTCGGTTCGCCAAGCCGCCGGATCGGCGGTCTCGGCGCGGCTGACCAGGTACAGCTCCTGCAGGCTGCCGTCCGGTTCGACGCCGGTGGCAGCCGCCCACTCGCCGAGTGCCGCGTGCGCGTCGGCGAGGCCGTCGTAGCCGCCCGCGTGCAGGACGACGGCGAGTTGCCCGGCCGGCAGCCGTGCCGCCCGCACGGCCCGTCCCGCCACCGGCTCGCGTACCGGCAGGAAGACCTCGACCTCGACATCGTCCTGGTCCCATTGCCGGTCGGGGAACCGGGCGCCGCCCGGACCGGTGACGGTGAGCCGCTGCCGCGTGGCGTGCGCCCAGAGCCGTGCGAACGCTTGCCCGAAGAAATCCTGGAACCCGCTCTCCGGCGTACGCCCCTGGACGAGCAGGACGGGGTCGGCCCGCTGCTCCCGCACGTGGACCGGGCCGACGTCCAGAGTCATACCACCGTCGAGCAGACCGCTCAGGCCGGCCAGCATCCGGTCGATCTCGGACCGGCGTTCCTGCAAGGTCAGGCGGTGTTCGGCCAGCACCTTCGCCGTGAGGGCATGGTCACGGGAATCGACGATCTGCCCCACGATCGCTAGGGGCAGGTCGACATCACGCAGCCGCCGGATCAGCTGGGCATCGAGAATCTGCTCGCGCCGGTAGGACCGGTAGCCGGTGACAGGATCCACCTCGGCCGGGACGAGCAGGCCCTGTTCGTGATAGCGCCGCAACGTCCGGATCGACACGTGGGTCGCCCGCGAGAACGTCCCGATCGAGAGCATGCCGCGAGCATGCAGTCTCTCCCCCGGAGAGAGTCAAGCAGCGGTGACTTCGTGTACCAGATCGACGACTCGCGTCAGTACGCCGGGGTCGGTCGAGGGCAGTACGCCGTGGCCGAGGTTGAATATGTGCCCGCGGGCCGCGGCGCCCTCGGCGAGGATGCGCCGGACCTCCCGCTCCACCACGGGCCAGCCGGCGAACAGCACCGCCGGATCGAGATTCCCTTGCAAGGCGCGGTGGGGGCCGACCCGGCGTACCGCCTCGTCCAGCGGGATCCGCCAGTCCACACCCACGACGTCGGCACCGACGTCGCCCATCAGGTCCAGCAGTTCACCGGTGCCCACCCCGAAGTGGATTCGCGGTACGCCGAGATCGGCGAGCCCGGCGAGCACCTTCTGCGAATGCGGCGCGACGCTGGCCGCGTAGTCCGCCCGTGACAGCACCCCGGCCCAGGAGTCGAACAGCTGCAGCGCGGATGCACCGGCCTCGGCCTGCACCCGGAGAAACGTCAGCGCGATGTCGGCCAGCCGGTCGAGCAGCCGGTGCCAGAGATCGGGGGCGCCGTACATCATCGCCTTGGTCAACTCGTGGTTCTTCGAGGGGCCGCCTTCGATCAGGTAGGACGCCAGCGTGAACGGAGCGCCGGCGAATCCGACGAGCGGCGTACGGCCGAGGGTTCCGACGAGGCCGTGCACCGCCTCCGCGACGAAACCAACCTCCTCAGGTTGCAGCGGACGCAGCCGGTCGACGTGGTCGGCGGAGCGGATCGGATCGGCCACGACAGGCCCGACGCCCGGCACGATGTCGAGGTCGACGCCGCAGGCCCTGAGCGGGACGACGATGTCGGAGAACAGGATCGCCGCGTCGACCCCGTGCCGGCGGACCGGCTGGAGGGTGATCTCCTGGATCAGGTCGGGCCGCGAGCAGGCCTCCAACATGGGGATTCCCTCACGAAGCGCGCGGTACTCCGGCAGCGAGCGCCCGGCCTGCCGCATGAACCACACCGGCGTGACCGGGACGGACTCTCCCCGGGCCGCCCGGACAAGGGCGGAGTCCGTGCGCGGATTCAGCTGCGGCACGGTCATACCTGCACGCTACGGCTCACACCGGTCGGAGCTCGCAGTGCTCCCCCGCCGGCAGCTCCGCCGCGATGAGATCACCCGGGCGGACCTTGCCGCCGGCGCGGACCACGGCCATCACCCCGGCCAGCCGGACGACCCGCCCGTCGGGGTCCTGCCGGAGCACCGCAGCCATCAGACCCGGCGAGATGCCCTCGAGCTGCCGGCACGGGTTGCGCAGGCCGGTCACCTCGACGACGGCGGTCGGCCCGAGCCGGAGCAGGGTTCCGACCGGCAGCGCGAGCAGGTCCAGGCCTCTCGTGGTGACGTTCTCCCCCAGCTGCCCGGCCGCGAGGTCGAAGCCGCGCTCGCGCAGGTCGTCATGCAGCTCGGCATGGATGAGGTGGACCTGGCGCAGGTTCGGCTGGGTCGGGTCCCGGGCGACCCGGGACAGGTGCTGGACGGTCCGGCCCAGATGCGCGTCCCCGTCGACGCCGAGCCCGTTGCGAAGCCGGATGCAGTCGCGGTTCGGCTTGCTCATGGTGTGCTCGCGTTGCGCGCTCACCGCCGTCACTGTCGCCATCGCAGGACGACGGTACGGCGTCAGCCGGCGGCGAGCAGCACGACTCCCACCAGCGCGGCGCCGACGCCGGCCTGTTGCAGTCCCCCCAGCCGTTCACGGCCGAACCGCCACGCCAGGATGACCGTCACCGCCGGATACAGCGACGCCAGAACGGCTACGACACTGAGAAGCCCGGACGTCGCGGCGACGGCGTACAGGCCGTTCGCCCCTAGGTCGGCGATGCCGACGAATCCCAGCGCCGGGGCGGCCCTGACGTTGATCCGGACCGGAACGCCCGTCGTACGCCAGAGGGCCAGTAGAACGACGCTGAGCAACCCGACGGAGGCGACCCGCATCATCGCCAGCGTCGGCAGCGTGTCGTCGCTCTGCGCCAGGAACAGCAACGTGAACCCGAACCCGAACCCGGCCGTAGCGGCGAGCAGGAGCGGCCGGGCTGAGGCACCCCCGGACAGCTCGGGGCCGCTGGCGAGGACGACGCCGGCGACCGCTACCGCGATGCCGATCAGCTGCAGGACGCTCGGCCGCTCCCCGGCCAGCAGCCCGGCCAGTACGGGGACGACGAGGCCGAGTGCGGAAATGGGCGCAACGACTCCCATCGTCCCGGCCGCGAGGGCGGCATAGAAGCAGATGAGCGCGGTCCCGCCGGCCAGGCCGGCGAGCATGCCCCAGACGACGGCTGTCGAGCCGATGGCTGCACCGGTCAGCACGACCGCCAGCCCGACGACGACCAGCGATATCGCCTGCGAGAGGGCGACTACCTGGATCGCCGCGCGCGTGCGGGACAGCACCCCACCGAGGTAGTCGGCACTCCCCCACAACACGCTGGACAGGAGCGCGAGCAGAGCCGCGGTCATCGGGAGCCGACGGTCGCGGCGAGCCGGCAGGAACTCGACATGAGCCAGATCATGGCGGGAGGACCGCCGGGGCGGTCCGGCCGGGACGGGTGACGCGGCGCGTCGCCCTGCCGTAACGCCGCGCGCAACTTAGGCTCCGAGTCGTGAGCGAGCGCAGCGAGCGAAGCGAGGTGCCAGTGAGCGAGCAGTCCGAGTCGGTCCAGAGTGCCCCGCACGAGTTCAGCGCGGCGGTGGCGAGCCTCGGTGCCGTGCCGGTGCGCCCGGAGGTCCAGCTCGAACCGATCCGCCCGCCGGACCGGCTGGCACCGTGGTCCTACGCGCTGGGGGCCGAGGTGGTGTGCGGGGGCGAGGAGATCGCCACTGGACGGCTCGTACTGCTGCACGACCCGGCCGGACACGAGGCCTGGGACGGCACACTGCGCCTGGTCAGCTACGTCACCGCCGACCTCGATCAGGAGATGGCCGGCGATCCGCTGCTGCCGGGCGTGGGTTGGAGTTGGCTGGTCGACGCCCTGGAGTCCTACGGTGCGCACTACACCGCGGTAGGGGGCACGGTTACGCAGACGGCGTCGACGCGGTTCGGCGACATCGCCGGCCCCGAGACCACGATCGACATCGAGCTGCGGGCATCCTGGACGCCGCTGGACTCCGATCTCGTGCCGCATGTGAGGGCATGGATCGACGTGCTGTCCGCAGCCGCGGGGCTGCCCCCGCCCGGTGTCAGCATGCTCACGTCCGGCCCGGGCCGCCCCGTGCTGGCCTGACCCACGTGGTCGCCGGGAAGCGGCCGCCCGCCCCCTACTCTTGATGACGTGAGTTCGGCGCCGGAGCCTGCCCAGCAGGGTGAGGATGCACCGGACATCGTCCTGCTCGCCCCTCGTGACGGGACTCCGCGGCCGTTGACGACGACCGCTGAACTAGCCGAACTCTGCCGCCTGCTCGCCGCCGGGACAGGTCCGGTGGCGATCGACGCCGAGCGGGCCTCGGGCTACCGCTACAGCCAGCGCGCCTACCTGGTGCAGATCCGTCGTGAGGGCGCCGGTACGGCGCTGATCGATCCGATCGAGCTGCCGGACCTGTCCAGAGTCGGGGCGGTGCTCCTGGACACCGAGTGGGTGCTGCACGCGGCCAGCCAGGACCTGCCCTGCCTCGCCGAAGTGGGAATGCGCCCGGGCCGGCTGTTCGACACCGAACTGGCGGGTCGGCTGGCCGGCTTCGAGCGGGTGGGTCTCGGTGCGATCGTCACCCGCGTCCTGGGTTTGCACCTGGAGAAGGGTCACTCGGCCGCGGACTGGAGCACCCGGCCGCTGCCCGGTGAGTGGCTGACCTACGCCGCTCTCGACGTCGAGGTCCTGGTCGAACTGCGCGACGCCCTGGACGCCGCCCTCACCGCCCAGGGCAAACGGGACTGGGCCGCGCAGGAGTTCGCTGCCCTGGTGGACGCCGCGCCTGCCGCACCTCGGGTCGACCCCTGGCGGCGCACGTCGGGGATCCACAAGCTGCGCTCACGCCGGCAGCTCGCCGCCGTACGGGAGTTGTGGGGTGCCCGCGACGAGATCGCCCGCCGCCGCGACATCGCTCCGGGCCGGATCCTGCCGGACGCGGCAGTCATCGCCGCGGCCACCGCCGAGCCGAAGACGGCGGCGGACCTGCTGGATATCCGGGTGTTCGGCGGCCGGGCCAACAAGAGGCTTGTCGATACGTGGTTCGGCGCCCTCGAGCGGGCCCGGGCGTTGCCGTCCGAAGAGCTGCCCCCGATCAGCCTGATCTCGGACGCACCCCCGCCGCCGTCGCGCTGGGTGGACCGCGAACCCGAGGCGGCCGCCCGGCTGAGCGCCGCCCGGGCGGGACTCGCCGCCCTGTCGGAGAATCTGCAGGTCCCCGTCGAGAACCTGCTGACGCCCGACCTGGTCCGTAGGTTGGCGTGGGAGCCGCCGGCCGATCACAGCGAGCGGTCCGTAGCCGCAGTCCTGTCCGGCGGCGGCGCGCGCCCGTGGCAGATCGAACTCACCGCCGCTCTGCTCAGCGCCGCCCTCGACCCGCCGGCCCCGGCGGCTGCCGATTCATGAACAGACGAGGGTCGGGGCTGACCTCCACCGGCTGGGTTACCGGCCAGTAACTCCGACTATCGTGCTGCTATGTCAGCTTCGTCTTCTCCGACTCTCCGTCGCCCGTCGAGGGCTCTGCGTGACGTCGTCTTCGTCGACGGCGTGCGCACCCCTTTCGGCAAGGCCGGACCGAAGGGCCTGTACGCCGAAACCCGCGCCGACGACCTCATCGTCCGCGTCATCCGCGAGTTGCTGCGCCGCCATCCCGAGCTGCCACCTGAGCGGGTCGACGAGGTGGCAATCGCCGCCACGACCCAGATCGGCGACCAGGGGCTGACGATCGGGCGCACGGCTGCGTTGCTGGCCGGGCTGCCGAAATCGGTGCCCGGCTTCGCGATCGACCGGATGTGCGCGGGCGCGATGACGGCGGTAACGACCGTCGGCAGCGGCATCGCCTTCGGCGCGTACGACGTCGCCATCGCCGGCGGGGTCGAGCACATGGGACATCATCCGATGGGCGAGGGCGTCGACCCGAACCCGAGATTCCTGTCCGAGCGGATCGTGGACCCGTCGGCGCTCGTCATGGGCCAGACCGCGGAAAACCTGCACGAC
>JACCXW010000004.1 GCA_013696785.1 Geodermatophilaceae bacterium
GGGTGGCCAGGACCGTCAGGGTGGCCAGGACCGTCAGGGTGGCCAGGACCGTCAGGGTGGCCAGGACCGCGGTCGTAACGACACCCGCCCCGACACGCGAGGCGACAACCGCCCCGACTCCCGGAACGACACCCGCAACGAGAGCCGGAACGACAACCGGAACGAGAGCCGGAACGAGAACCGGAACGACAACCGCGGCGGCGACGACGAGTTCGACGGCAACGGTCGCCGTCGCCGGGGGCGCTACCGCGACCGCAACCGGCGCGGCACCCGGGAGACCGGGGAGCGCTTCGGCGGCAACGAGCCCGACCCGACGATCAACGACGACGACGTACTGATCCCGGTAGCCGGCATTCTGGACATCCTGGACAATTACGGGTTCGTCCGGACGTCTGGCTACCTGACGGGTCCGAACGACGTCTACGTCTCGCTGTCGCAGGTCCGCAAGTACGGCCTGCGCCGCGGCGATGCGATCACCGGGGCGGTGAAGCAGCCGCGCGACGGGGAGAAGAAGGACAAGTACAACGCCATGGTCCGACTGGACACCGTCAACGGGGTGGAGCCGGATCAGGCGCGGAACCGCCCGGAGTTCACCAAGCTGACCCCCCTGTATCCGCAGGAGCGGCTGCGCTTGGAGACCGAGCCGGGCATCTTGACGACCCGGATCATCGACCTCGTCATGCCGATCGGTAAGGGCCAGCGCGCACTGATCGTCAGCCCGCCCAAGGCCGGCAAGACGATGGTTCTGCAGGCGATCGCCAACGCGATCACCACGAACAACCCCGAGTGCCACCTGATGGTCGTGCTGGTCGACGAGCGGCCCGAAGAGGTGACTGACATGCAGCGCTCGGTGAAGGGCGAGGTCATCGCCTCGACCTTCGACCGGCCGCCGTCGGACCACACCACGGTCGCGGAGCTGTCCATCGAGCGGGCCAAGCGGCTGGTCGAACTCGGCCACGACGTCGTCGTACTGCTGGACTCGATCACCCGGCTCGGTCGCGCCTACAACCTGGCGGCACCTGCGAGCGGGCGGATCCTGTCCGGTGGCGTGGACTCCACCGCGCTGTATCCGCCGAAGCGATTCCTGGGTGCGGCCCGCAACATCGAGGGCGGTGGCTCGCTGACGATCCTTGCCACGGCGCTGGTCGAGACCGGGTCGACGATGGACACGGTGATCTTCGAGGAGTTCAAGGGCACCGGCAACGCCGAGCTCAAGCTCGATCGCAGGCTCGCCGACAAGCGGATCTTCCCGGCTATCGACATCGACCCGTCGGGTACCCGCAAGGAGGAGATCCTGCTCCCGCCGGAGGAGTTGGCGATCATCATCAAGCTGCGTCGGGTGCTGCACGCGCTCGACTCGCAGCAGGCCCTGGAACTGCTGCTCAACCGGGTGAAGGAGACTCGCAACAACATCGAGTTCCTCATGCAGATCCAGAAGACCACGGTCGGCCCGCAGGACTGACCCCAGCCCGGGAACAGCCGCGCTCCGAGCGGCGTTCCGGTTGCACGAACGAAAGGAACCAGCCGTGAAGTCCGACATCCATCCCGAGTACACCGACACGCAGGTCACCTGCAGCTGCGGCAACACGTTCACGACCCGCAGCACCAGCAAGGCCAGCGCGCTGCACGCCGACGTCTGCTCGAACTGCCACCCCTTCTACACCGGTAAGCAGAAGATTCTGGACACCGGTGGACGGGTGGCCCGCTTCGAGCGGCGCTTCGGCAAGCGGAACGCCGACACCACCAAGTAGCTACTCCTCGGCGCCCGCGCCGGTTCCTTTCACCGCGAACCGGCACGGGCGCCGTTGCCATGCCCGCCGTTGTTGTGCACAGGGAAGTCCACAGATGACCACCAGCGAGGCGTTGCCCGAGCTGCTCGCCGAGTACGCCGAGATCGAGACGACGCTGTCCGACCCCGCCGTACACGCCGATCAGTCTCGCGCGCGACGACTCGGTCGCCGGTATGCCGAACTGGGCCAGGTCGTCGAGGTCGCGCGACGGCTGGCCGAGCTGCGCGGTGATCTTGCCGCCGCCCGCGAACTATCCGCCGAGGACGCGGGGTTCGCCGCCGAGGCGGAGACGCTGGCGACTCGCGTTGTCGAACTGGAGGAGAAGCTCGTCACGCTGCTGCTCCCCAGCGATCCGCATGACGGCAAGGACGTCATCCTCGAGGTCAAGGCGGGGGAGGGCGGGGAGGAGTCGGCCCTGTTCGCCGGCGACCTGCTGCGGATGTACCTGCGCTACGCCGAGCGACGGGGCTGGCGCACCGAGGTGCTGGAGGCCACCGAGAGCGATCTCGGCGGGTTCAAGGACGTGGCGGTCGCGGTCAAGGGCCGCGGCGACGAGGGCACCTGGGCACGGTTGAAGTACGAGGGCGGCGTGCACCGCGTCCAGCGGGTCCCGGTGACGGAGTCCCAGGGCCGCATCCACACGTCGGCTGCGGGCGTACTCGTGCTGCCAGAGGCCGAGGACGTCGACGTGACGATCGATCAGGGCGACCTGCGTATCGACGTCTACCGCTCCTCCGGTCCGGGCGGGCAGAGCGTGAACACGACCGACTCGGCGGTGCGGGTCACGCACGTGCCGACCGGCATCGTGGTGTCCTGCCAGAACGAGAAGTCGCAGCTGCAGAACCGCGAGCAGGCCATGCGGATCCTGCGCGCCCGGATGCTCGCCGCGGCGCAGGAGGATGCCGACGCCGCCGAGAACGACGCCCGCCGGAGCCAGATCCGCACCGTGGACCGCAGCGAGCGGATCCGTACGTACAACTTCGCCGAGAACCGGATCTCCGACCACCGGGTCGGCTACAAGGCCTACAACCTCGACCAGGTACTCGACGGCGACCTGGACGCGATGATCGACGCCTTGCACACGGCTGACACCGAGGCGCTGCTGGCCGGGAACGCCGGAACCACCGCGAACTCCGGATGAGCCGGGAGCCCCGAGTGACCGGTCCAGATCCACACCCCACGTTGCCCACCCAGTGGCCCCGCAAATCGGGCCCAAACCCGGCCGACCCGGCCACTCGATGGGCACAGTCGGTGCGTGCCGTGCTGGACGAGGCCGCGCGTACATTGACGGAGGCCGGCGTCGCGAGTCCGCGGGTCGATGCGGAGGAACTGCTCGCACACGCGCTGGGCGTGCGCCGGGCGGCGCTCGCCTCAGGCACCGGCCCGGAGCCGGCAGCCCTGCAGCGGTTCAGCGCCCTCGTGGAGCAGCGCGCCGAACGGGTTCCGCTGCAGCACCTGACCGGCGTCGCCGGCTTCCGCTACCTGGAACTGTCCGTCGGCCCCGGTGTGTTCGTGCCACGGCCGGAGACCGAGTTGCTCACCGGCTGGGCCATCGACCGCCTCCGGGATGTTCCCGCGCCGATGGTCGCCGACCTGTGCGCCGGCTCGGGTGCGATCGCGCTGTCCATCGCCCATGAGGTCCCGGCCGCGGATGTGTACGCCGTCGAGCTCGATCCGATGGCCGTTGCCTGGGCCCGCCGCAACGCCGACCAGCGAGCCGGGGCGGGGGACCGGCCCATCACCCTGGTCGAGGCCGATGCCGCCGATGCGCACGTCTTGGCCGAGTACGACGGAATGCTCGACGCCGTGGTCATGAACCCGCCCTACGTGCCGGACGACGCCGTCGTCGACCGCGAGGTCGCCGAGCACGATCCGCCGCTGGCCCTGTACGGCGGCCCCGACGGGCTGTCCGTCGTACGCCGCCTGATCGACCGGGCCGCGCACCTGCTGCAAGCCGGAGGGATTCTCGGCATCGAGCACGCCGATCTGCAGGGCGAGGCGCTGCCCGCTGAGGTCGCCGCCGACGGCCGGTTCGCCGACGTCGAGGACCACCGCGACCTCAACGACCGGCCGCGGTTCACCACCGCAACCCGCCGATGATCATGGGCACTGACCGGTCCTCGGCGGCCAGACCCCATGATCATCGCAAGGGGAGGCGGGGATGACGCGGGTCTTCGACTGCGCCCAGCCGGACCGGCGGCGACGCGGCATCGGCGCGGCCGCCGACGCGATCGCCGGCGGCCGTCTCGTGGTCGTGCCGACCGACACCGTGTACGGGCTGGCAGCCGACGCCTTTTCGCCCGAAGCAGTGGCCGGCGTGTTGAGTGCCAAGGGTCGCGACCGGGACCTGCCGGTACCGGTCCTTGTCGGCTCCTGGAGCGGGATCGACGGGCTGATGACCGCGGTTCCCGATGTGGTCCGCGAGCTGGTCCGCGCGTTCTGGCCGGGCGGGCTGACCCTGGTCGTGCAGCACGCTCCGACGCTGGCCTGGGACCTCGGCGACGCCCACGGCACCGTCGCGGTTCGGATGCCGCTGCACCCGGTAGCGCTGGAACTGCTGGAGCGCACGGGCCCGCTGGCCGTCTCCAGCGCGAACCGCACCGGGCAGCCACCGGCAACGACCGTGGTACAGGCGCGCGATCAGCTCGGCGACGACGTACACATCTACCTCGACGCCGGGCCGAGCCCAGGAGCGGTGGCCTCCACGATCGTCGACGTCACGGTGTCACCGCCGCGGATGCTGCGAGCGGGCGCGGTGTCGGCCGAACAGCTCAGCGACGTCGTACCGGATATCGAGGGGATAGCGTGACCCCATGACCACCACTCCGTTCTGGGGTCCCGATTTCGACGAGCTGCAGCGCCAGGATCCGGACATCGCAGGCATCCTGCTCGCAGAGCTCGAGCGCGCCCGCGGGGGACTGCAGCTGATCGCGAGTGAGAACTTCACATCGCCGGCCGTGCTCGCCGCACTCGGCTCGACGTTGTCGAACAAGTACGCCGAGGGCTATCCCGGCCGGCGCTACTACGGCGGCTGCGCCGAGGTCGACAAGGCCGAGGAGATCGGCAACAGCCGCGCCAAGGAGCTCTTCGGATGCGAGCACGCCAACCTGCAGCCGCACTCGGGGGCCAGCGCCAACTTCTCCGCCTACGCCGCCTTTTGCGCCCCCGGTGACACCATCCTCGGGATGGCGCTGCCGCACGGCGGTCACCTGACCCACGGCACGAAGGTCTCCTTCTCCGGGAAGTGGTTCAACGCCGTGGCGTACGGCGTGCACCGGGATACCGAGCACATCGACTACGACCAGGTGCGTGACCTGGCCCGTGAGCACCGGCCGAAGGTGATCGTGTGCGGCGGGTCGGCCATCCCGCGGCTGATCGACTTCGCCGTGTTCCGCGAGATCGCCGACGAGGTGGGCGCGATCCTCATCGTGGACGCCGCACACTTCATCGGCCTCGTCGCGGGCAAGGCCATTCCGAGTCCCGTTCCGTACGCCGACGTCGTCACGATGACGACGCACAAGGTGCTGCGCGGCCCACGGGGCGGGGCGATCCTGTGCAAGGAGCAGCACAAGAAGGCGATTGACAAGGCTGTGTTCCCGTTCGCGCAGGGCGGCCCGCTGATGCACGCGGTCGCAGCCAAGGCGGTCAACCTGCGGGAGTGCCAGCAGCCGGCGTACCAGGCGTACGCCAAGCAGGTCGTCGTCAACGCGCAAGCGCTTACCGAGGGTCTCGCCGCCGAAGGGCTGCGGCCGGTCGCCGGCGGAACGGACACCCACCTGGCCCTGTTCGATCTGCAGGAGCTGGGTGTCACCGGGGCTGAGGCGGAATCGCGCTGCGACGCCGCCGGCATCGTGCTGAACAAGAACGCGATCCCGTTCGATCCGCAGCCGCCGTCGGTCGCCTCCGGCATCCGCGTCGGCAGCCCGTCGGTGACGACGCAGGGGATGACCGAACTCGACATGAAGGACGTCGCAGGGCTCATCGGCCAGGCGGTCCGTGACGAGGACGGGTCCGCCGCCGGGGAGCTCGCCGCGGCCGTGCGCGTGCTGGTCGCCCGGCATCCCGCCTATCCGCGCGGATAAGGTCCGCCGGTGCGCGAGTTCGCCGTCGTCCTGCTCGTCGCGGCGATCGTCACCTACCTGCTCACCCCACCGCTACGCGCGGTGGCCATCCGGCTCCGCGTGATGACCCAACCGCGGGACCGGGACGTGCACGCGATCCCGACCCCGCGGCTGGGCGGTCTGGCGATGTACGTCGGAATCCTGGCGGCGGTCTTCGTAGCGACGGTGCTGCCGGCGCTGCAGCGCACCTTCGTGTTCTCCCAGGACATCCTCGGGGTGCTGCTGGCCGGCGGGTTGATCTGCCTGCTCGGAGCCCTGGACGACCGCTTCGACCTCGACGCCCTGACCAAGCTCACCGGTCAGATCGCGTGCGCGGGGGTGATGGCCCTCTTCGGAGTGCAGATCACTTTCCTCTATCTGCCCTTCGGCGACGTCGGGACTGTGTCACTCGGCAGCGACATCGCCGTACCGCTGACGATCCTGCTGACCGTGCTGACGATCAACGCGATGAACATGGTCGACGGTCTCGACGGCCTGCTGGCCGGGGTGGCAGGCATCGCCGCGCTCGCGTTCTTCGCCTACTCCTACAACCTGTCACGCGAAGGGTTTTCCGATGTCGCCAGCGCGCCGACCCTGATCGCTGCCGTTCTGACCGGAGCGTGCCTCGGGTTCCTCCCGCACAACTTCCAACCGGCGCGGATCTTCCTCGGCGACTCCGGTGCGATGCTGATCGGCCTGATGCTCGCCGGCGCGGCAGTCTCGGCCACCGGGAAGGCCGATCCACAGACGTTCGCCAGCGCCACGTCCCTGCTGCCGCTGACCCTGCCGTTGCTCGTCCCGCTGGCGGTGCTCGCCTTCCCCCTGGTGGACCTCGTGCTGGCCGTGCTGCGCCGGGCGCGGGCCGGGCGGTCGCCGTTCGCCGCCGACAAGCTGCACCTGCACCACCGGCTGTTGGAGATCGGGCACTCGCACCGGCGGGCCGTCGTGATCCTCTACCTGTGGACGATGGTGCTGGCCTTCGGAACGGTGGCGCTGGCGATCTTCGGCGTCTCCCCCGAAGTGCTGTTGGCGCTCGGGTCGCTGTTGGTCGTCGCCGTCCTCGTGAGCACTATTCCGCAGCTCCGCTCACATCGGCGTACTGCCGGGTGGGCCGATGCCCGACGTCCAGTTGAGCGTGACTGACTGATAACGTCTGCCCGCCGACCGACGACTGAAACTGGGGCCACATCCATGGCGGAATTGACGATCTCCTCTGAGGAAATCCGGAGCGCGATCGAGGATTATGTCTCCTCGTATTCCCCCGATGTCACCCGGGAAGAAGTCGGAGTCATCACCGAGACCGGTGATGGGATCGCGCGGGTCGAGGGCCTTCCCGGCGCGATGACCAACGAACTGCTGGAGTTCGAAGGCGGTGTCCTCGGCATCGCGCTGAACCTCGATGTCCGAGAGATCGGCGCCGTCATCCTCGGCGACTACGCCGGCCTCGAACAGGGCCAGTCGGTGAAGCGGACCGGCAACATCCTGTCCGTTCCGGTCGGCGACGCGTTCCTGGGCCGCGTGGTCAACCCGCTCGGCCAGCCGATCGACGGTCTCGGCGACATCGAGTCCGACGAGCGCCGTCCGTTGGAGCTGCAGGCCCCGAGCGTCGTGCAGCGCCAGCCGGTCAAGGAACCGTTGCAGACCGGCATCAAGGCGATCGACGCCATGACGGCCATCGGCCGTGGTCAGCGACAGCTGATCCTCGGCGACCGGCAGACCGGGCGGACCGCGATCGCGATCGACACGATCATCAACCAGAAGGACAACTGGGCCACCGGAGATCCGAAGCAGCAGGTCAAGTGCATCTACGTCGCCATCGGCCAGAAGGGTTCCACGATCCAGGCCGTGCGTGCCTCGCTGGAGGAGGCCGGCGCGATGGAGTACACCACCATCGTCGCCTCGCCGGCGTCGGACTCCGCCGGGTTCAAGTACCTCGCGCCGTACACCGGGTCCGCGATCGGGCAGTTCTGGATGTACGCCGGTCAGCACGTGCTGATCGTCTTCGACGACCTGTCCAAGCAGGCCGAGGCCTACCGTGCGGTGTCGCTGCTGCTGCGTCGCCCGCCAGGACGCGAGGCGTACCCCGGCGACGTTTTCTACCTGCACTCGCGGCTGCTGGAGCGCTGCGCGAAGCTGTCCGACGATCTGGGCGGCGGCTCGATGACCGGGCTGCCGATCATCGAAACCAAAGGCAACGACGTCTCCGCGTTCATCCCGACCAACGTCATCTCGATCACAGACGGACAGATCTACCTGCAGAGCGACCTGTTCAACTCAGGCGTCCGCCCCGCGATCAACGTGGGCATCTCGGTGTCCCGCGTGGGCGGTAACGCCCAAGTGAGGGCGTTGCGCTCGGTCGCCGGTCGGCTGCGGCTGGACCTGGCGCAGTACCGCGAGCTGGAGGCGTTCGCCGCGTTCGGCTCCGACCTCGACGCGTCGTCGAAGGCATCGCTGGAGCGGGGCTCCCGGCTGGTGGAGCTGCTCAAGCAGCCGCAGTACAGCCCGATGGCGGTCGAGCGCCAGGTCGTGTCGATCTGGGCCGGGACCACAGGGGAACTCGATGTCGTGCCGGTCGCCGACATCCGCCGGTTCGAGACAGAGTTCCTGGAGTTCGTCGGTCGCGAGCACAAGGACATCTTCGACTCGATCGCCGAGACCAAGAAGCTCTCCGACGAGACTGCCGAGTCCCTCAAGAAGGCCGTCACCGACTTCAAGGGCCAGTTCGAAACCGCATCGGGTGAAGGCCTGAAGCTGAAGGAGGCGGAGGCCGACACGATGGACGCCGAGGACGAGGGCCAGGAGAAGGTCACCGTCTACAAGAAGAAGAAGTAGTAGCTCGTGGGAGCACAGCTTCGGGTACTGCGTCGCCGGATCCGATCGGTCCAGTCGACGAAGAAGATCACCAAGGCGATGGAGCTCATCGCAGCCTCTCGGATCGCCAAGGCACAAGCCCGCGTCGAGGCGTCCAAGCCGTACGCCGAGGAGATCACCCGGGTGCTCTCCGCGCTGGCCTCCTCGGCGAGCGTCGACCACCCGATGTTGACCGAGCGGGAGAACCCGGAGCGGGCCGGCGTGCTGGTCGTGACCAGTGACCGCGGGCTGGCCGGCGGGTACAGCGCGAACGCGCTGCGTACCGCCGAGGAGCTGATGCAGCTGATCCGCAGCGAGGGCAAGGAGCCGGTGCTGTACGTGATCGGTCGCAAGGGGGTGGCCTACTACAGGTTCCGCAACCGTGAGCTGGCGGGGAGCTGGACCGGTTTCTCCGAGCAGCCCCGCTACGAGGACGCGCGCGAGGTCGGGCAGACGCTGATCAAGGCGTTCGTGGCCGGCAAGGACGACATCTCCGCCACCGCGACCGAGGGCCTTCCCGACGGCGGGGACGACGGGATCGTCGGCGTTGACGAACTCCACATCGTCTACACCGAGTTCCGCTCGATGATCTCCCAGACGCCCGTGGCGACCCGGATCGTGCCGCTGGTGGTAGAGGAATCCGAGGAGGAAGCTCCGGACGGGCCGCTGCCGCTGTACGAGTTCGAGCCCGAGGCGGAGACGCTGCTCGACGCGTTGCTGCCGAAATACATCACCACACGTTTGTACGCGGCACTGCTGGAGTCGGCCGCTTCGGAGTCCGCTGCGCGGCGGCGGGCGATGAAGGCCGCCACCGACAACGCCGATGAAATTGCCAAGACGCTCGTCCGTCAGGCGAACCAGGCCCGGCAGGCCGAGATCACCCAGGAACTCAGCGAAATCGTCGGCGGCGCCGACGCGCTGACCGCAGCAGGAAGTGACAGCTGATGAGCACAGTGATGACAGCAGCAGCGTCCGACACGGGTACGACGGGCCGCGTCGTACGCGTGATCGGGCCGGTTGTCGACGTCGAGTTCCCGCGCGATGAGATGCCCGAGCTGTACAACGCCCTCAAGACCGACGTCGACCTCCAGGGCATGTCCAAGCGGCTCACCCTCGAAGTCGCGCAGCACATCGGCAACAACATGGTGCGCGCCATCGCCATTCAGCCCACCGACGGCCTGGTCCGTGGCGCCGACGTCACCGACACTGGCGGGCCGATGACAGTCCCGGTCGGTGACGTCGTCAAGGGTCACGTCTTCAACACCCTGGGCGAGTGCCTGGACGAGCCGGGGGTAGGCGATGACGCCGAGCGGCTGCCGATCCACCGCAACCCCCCGCCGTTCGACCAGCTCGAGGGCAAGACCGAGATGCTGGAGACCGGCATCAAGGTGCTCGACCTGCTCAGCCCCTACGTGCAGGGTGGGAAGATCGGCCTGTTGGGCGGTGCCGGTGTGGGAAAGACCGTGCTGATCCAGGAGATGATCCGCCGGGTCGCGCAGGAGTTCGGTGGCGTGTCGGTGTTCGCCGGTGTGGGGGAGCGCACCCGCGAGGGAAACGACCTCTTCCTGGAAATGACCGAGTCGGGCGTCATCGAACAGACCGCTCTCGTCTTCGGCCAGATGGACGAGCCGCCCGGCACCCGGCTCCGGGTCGCGCTGTCGGCGCTGACGATGGCGGAGTACTTCCGGGACGTGCAGAAGCAGGACGTGCTGCTGTTCATCGACAACATCTTCCGGTTCACCCAGGCCGGGTCGGAGGTCTCCACGCTCCTCGGCCGGATGCCGTCGGCTGTGGGCTACCAGCCGACCCTGGCCGATGAGATGGGTCAGCTGCAGGAGCGGATCACCTCCACGAAGGGCCACTCGATCACCTCGATGCAGGCGATCTACGTCCCCGCCGACGACATCACCGACCCTGCGCCGCACGCCACGTTCGCGCACCTCGACGCGACGACGGTGCTGTCGCGGCCGATCTCGGAGCAGGGCATCTACCCCGCCGTGGACCCGCTGAACTCCACGTCGCGGCTGCTCGACCCGCAGTTCGTCGGCGCCGAGCACTACGGGATCGCGCAGGAGGTCAAGCGGATCCTGCAGCGCTACAACGAGCTGCAGGACATCATCGCCATCCTGGGCATCGACGAGCTGGGCGAGGAGGACAAGGTCCTGGTCGGTCGGGCCCGCCGGATCCAGCGCTTCCTGTCGCAGAACATGTTCGTCGCCGAGGCCTTCACCGGCCAGCCCGGGTCGTTCGTGCCGTTGGCCGAGACGCTGCAGTCGTTCAAGAGCCTGACCGAGGGGGAGTACGACCACCTGCCCGAGCAGGCGTTCTTCATGTGCGGTGGCCTGGAGGACCTCGAACGCAACGCGAAGAAACTGGGCAGCTGACCCCGCAGGGTCGCCACGCGGAGCGCTGAGTCCGTGGTCGGCACCTGACGAGACTGGACCGGGCCGGCCGCGGCGAAGGAGCACGCGGCCGACCCGGCAGGGTCAGGGCCGATTCGCCTCCGGAACGGACCCGCCGTACCGGCGCTGTCATCACCCGACAGCCCGATTGTCGCAGGTCAGCGCGGCGGTACGAAACCGCCTGGCTAGCTAGGATCGCAGCACACACAGAGTCAAGGGAGCACCCGGATGGCAAGCCTGCACGTCGAGCTCGTCGCGGTCGAGCGCATGATCTGGTCCGGTGAGGCAACGCAGGTGCTGACCCGGACCACCGAGGGTGAGCTCGGCATCCTGCCGGGGCACATCTCCCTGCTGGGGCAACTCGCCGACGGCGGCATCGTCCGCATCGACGAGGAGGACGGCGAGCAGCTCGTGGTCGCCGTCCACGGTGGTTTCCTGTCCGTCACCGAGAAGGGTGTCTCGATCCTGGCCGAGCTCGCCGAGTTCGCCGACGAGATCGACGTCGACCGTGCCCGGCGGGCACTGGACAACGCCGACCTGGCCAGCGACGACCCGGACGAGCGGCAGGCGGCGTTGCGGGCCACGTCGCGGCTGCGCGCGGCCGGCCAGTCGGTCTAGGCGCACGCCGCTCAGCGCTGCGGCGATTCCCAGTACGGATCGCGGCCGCTGAGGCCCAGGGCGCGCTGGAAGTCCGGCTCGTCGACCGGGACGTCCACGACCGGACCGAACAACCCTTCGCGAGCCACGTCCTGTCCTGGTTCTGACATCGCCGAGGTGAAGCCGAGGACGACGGCGGTACTCGCCGGGTCGGGCTCGAACGGCTGTCCGGTGCCGCGGGCGAGATCCCAGCTGTGCAGGACCAACTCGTCCATGGCCACGCTGCCCATCACCTCGGCCGGAAGCGTCACGCCACCGGCCTCGGTCATTCCTTCCCAGGCGTCGGGCTCCCGCCAGGCAGCGACCAGATCTTCGAGTTGCCGAGGGAGTCTGGTCCGCCAGTCCGGTGCCAGATTGCGCACCGACCACCCCGGCGGCGACGAGCTCTGGGCCGGGTCACCGGCCTTCTGTGCGGCGAACGTGAAAGCCAGGGTGAGTCCCATCAAGTGGTCCAACAGATCCCCCACTGTGCTCCGTTCACAGGGAGTACGGGCGGCGAGCTGATCGTCGGTCAGGCCCTCGAGAAGGGTGGTCAGCTGTTGAGCCGGTGGCCCCAGGTCGAGCATCGTGGTCATGCTCTTCTCCTTCGGCTATGCCCGTTGATGAGCACCTGTTGAGACTGCGCCTGGCCGCCGAACTCATCGATTGGGCCACGGATCGTGGCAGACCCGGCTAGCTACCTGCTGCGCTGCGCCACGCGTCGACGAACTCGGCCACTGAGGGGTAGCGGCCGGCGGGGTCGCGCTCGGTTGCTTGCGCAGCGACGGCGGCCAGTACGGCGCCCCCGCGGAACCGGCCCTGGAGATCGCCCTCGTCGAGCAGCACCTGCGCTGCCCGCCCGAGGTTGAAGACGGTTGTCCGTTGGTCGATTGTCGCCCCGTGGCGGAACTCCTCCGGGGCCATGAACCGCGTGGATCCGGGCAGCCGATCCTGATCGAGGACGAACGGCCCGCGCCGGTACTCGTCGAGGTCGCACAGCCAGGTACGCCGGGCGGGAAAGTCGTAGATGAGGCAGCCGTCGTACAGGTCCGCGGCGACGAATCCGCTCGCGGCGACCGCGACGTGGGCGTCGTAGACCGCATCGAGGGAGGCCAGGATCTCCTCGACCGGCAGTGCCCGAAACCGAGCGTGCGCACCGGCGGCGTCCAGTCGCTGCGTCGCCCCGCCCCCCGGCGCGCCGTAAAGCACCTCGCCGTCAACCCAGGGGTACACGAGCGCGAGGCCGGACCGACTGCCGCTCACGTTGCGCAGGGAGATCACGTTGCGCAGCGGGATCACGCTCGGATGCTCGACCTCGCGGTGCAAGGCGGCCGCGCGCCGCAGCGAGGGCACGGCGTGCTGCTCGACCGAGAACTTCACGAACCACCGGTCCTGCTCGACCCGCAATCCGAGCGCCTGGCAGCCGGAGTCCTGCTGCCGGAACTCCGCGAACACCTCGCCGACGTCGGTCAGGAACAGCTCGACATCGGCGTCGATCTGCTCGACATCGAGCAACGGTTCCCGGACTACTGGGGCAGTCCCTGCCGGGCGCGCTCCAACTGGGCGGAGACGCTGCCGTCGATGAGGTCCTCGCCGACCTGTACGACGAGTCCACCAAGGAGGGTCTCGTCCACGTCGATCTGCAGCGACACGTCCCGGCCTTAGACCTGAGCAAGGACGGCTTCGAGTCGCTGCGGCTGGGCGTCGCTGAGCGGCGCAGGAG
>JACCXW010000010.1 GCA_013696785.1 Geodermatophilaceae bacterium
CCCTGATGGTTCCGAGGGCGCAGGTCGTCCGCGACTGAAAGCTGACTCTCCCCGTGGAATCCCTCTTTGCCCGTCTCGAACCGTTGCTGCCGCGTGTGCAGAAGCCGGTGCAGTACGTCGGCGGCGAACTCAACGCGCAGGTCAAGGATTGGGACGACGCGCAGGTTCGCTGGTCACTGCTCTATCCCGACGCATACGAGGTGGGCCTGCCCAACCAGGGCGTCATGATCCTGTACGAGGTCATCAACGAACGTCCGGATGCCTTGGCGGAGCGGACGTACGCGGTCTGGCCGGACCTCGCCGCGCTGATGCGAGAGCACGGAATCGGTCAGTTCACCGTGGACGCCCACCGACCTGTTGCGGCCTTCGATGTGCTTGGTGTCAGCTTCGCCACCGAACTCGGCTACACGAACCTGCTCGAGGCGCTGGATCTCGCCGGAATCCCGCTGCACAGCGCTGATCGAACCGAGGCACATCCGATCGTGCTGGCCGGCGGCCACGCGGCCTTCAACCCCGAACCGATCTCTGCGTTCATCGATGCCGCGGTGCTCGGCGACGGCGAACAGGCGGTCCTGGAGATCACCGACCTGATCAAGGAATGGAAGGCGCAGGGCCGTCCGGGGGGCCGCACTGAGCTGTTGCTCCGGCTGGCCCGCACCGGCGGGGTGTACGTCCCCCGGTTCTACGACGTCGACTACCTGCCCGACGGTCGGATCCACCGGGTTGTACCCAACCGCGCCGACGTCCCCTTCCGGGTGCACAAGCGCACCGTCATGGACCTCGACGAGTGGCCGTATCCGAAGCAGCCCTTGGTCCCGCTCGCGGAGAGCGTCCACGAGCGGATGAGCGTGGAGATCTTCCGCGGCTGCACTCGCGGCTGCCGGTTCTGCCAGGCCGGGATGATCACCCGTCCGGTGCGCGAACGCTCGATCACCGGGATCGGCGACATGGTCGACCGAGGGATCCGGGCGACCGGCTTCGAGGAGGTCGGGCTGCTGTCGCTGTCCAGCGCCGACCACTCCGAGATCGGCGAGATCGCGAAGGGTCTGGCCGACCGGTACGAGGGCACCAACACGTCGCTGTCGCTGCCCTCGACCCGTGTCGACGCCTTCAACGTCACCCTCGCCAATGAGCTGTCCCGCAACGGCCGCCGGTCCGGGCTCACGTTCGCCCCCGAGGGCGGCAGCGAGCGGCTGCGGGCAGTCATCAACAAGATGGTGTCCAAGGAAGACCTGATCAGGACGGTCAGTACGGCGTACGCCAACGGCTGGCGGCAGGTGAAGCTCTACTTCATGTGCGGGCTGCCCACGGAGACCGACGCGGACGTCCTGGAGATCGCCGACATGGCCAAGGACGTGATCCGGGCCGGCCGGGAAGCTGCCGGGCATCGGGACATCCGCTGCACGGTGTCCATCGGCGGCTTCGTGCCGAAGCCGCACACGCCCTTCCAGTGGGCCGCACAGGCCAGCGCCGACACCATCGATCACCGGCTGCGGCTGCTTCGCGCGGCGATCAACGGCGACCGGAGCTTCGGCCGGGCGATCGGCGTGCGCTACCACGACGGCAAGCCCGGCAGCATCGAGGGCCTGCTCTCGCGTGGCGACCGTCGCGTCGGCGGCGTGATCGAGGCGGTGTGGCGCGCCGGTGGTCGCTTCGACGGGTGGAGCGAGCACTTCTCCTATGACCGCTGGGTCGCCGCCTGCGCCGAGGTATTGCCGGCGTACGGCGTGGATCTGGACTGGTACACGGTCAGGGAGCGGACCGAACACGAGGTGCTCGCCTGGGACCACCTCGACGCGGGGTTGGAGAAGGAGTGGCTCTGGTCGGACTGGCAGGACGCGCTCGACGAGACCGAGGTGGACGACTGCCGCTGGAGCGCCTGCTACGACTGCGGGGTGTGCCCGAGCATGGGCACCGACATCCAGATCGGACCCACGGGTCGCGCGCTGCTGCCGCTGACTCCGGTCGCCGCCTCCCGGTGACGGCCCCGGCGGGGATCAGGCTGGCGCGCACCCTCGAGGCCGTAGACTGGTCGACTCTCAAGGCCGACCTGGGCGCGGACGAGTTCGACAACGGCCGCAGCCCCGAGCAGCTGCGGGCCTCGTTCGTCGCGAGTGGGCACGTGGTCCTCGGCTGGGCCGCAGAACGGCTGATCGGCACGGCCCGCGCACTCACAGACGGCATCTGCAACGCGTACCTGGTCGACGTGTGGACGGCCACGGCGTACCGCCGCCGAGGTGTGGCCACGGCGATGATGCGTGACCTCCTGCAGCGCGTGCCCGGACAGCATGTATGCCTGTTCACCTCGGAGCACCGTGATTTCTACGAATCGCTGGGCTTCGAGATCGAGCGGGACGGGATGTCACAGGTGGTCGGCCGCTGGCTCAAATCCGACCCGGTCCGGTGATGGCGCGCCAGCCGGAGGGACCGCCGCCGCCGCCCGTTGTCCAGCGGCTGCGGTTGCGCTACGCCAAGCGCGGCCGGCTGCGGTTCACGTCCCACCGGGACTTCGCCCGGGCATTCGAGCGGGCGCTGCGGCGGGCGGAGGTACCGATGGGGTATTCCGCCGGTTTTTCGCCGCACCCGAAGATCTCCTATCACGGCGCCGCTCCGACCGGAGTCGCCAGCGAGGCGGAGTATCTGGAGATCGGTCTCGCCAGCCCGATGGATCCTGAGGCGGTCCGGGCTGCCCTCGATGCCTGCCTGCCGCCGGGGCTGGACATCGAGGAGTGCGTACCGGCCGCATCCGGAACGCTCGCGGACCGGATCGATGCCAGCCGATGGCGCGTCTGGTTGCCCGGCCTGGATCCGGCCACCGTGGACACAGCGGTGGTGGCTTTCCTCGCGGCGGAGGAGATTTCCGTCGAGCGGCTGACTAAGAACGGCCGCCGCAGTATCGACGCTAGGGCGGCGGTGGTCTCCGTGGCCCCGGCACAGGACGGGTCCGCCGAGGATCGCGGGCGCTGTGCCATACTCGACTTGGTCGTCCGGCAGGTC
>JACCXW010000020.1 GCA_013696785.1 Geodermatophilaceae bacterium
GGTCCGCACTCCCCCGCCGCAGGGCGTCGATGTCCCAGCCCGCCAGCTCCTGCGGCGTCACGCGCGTGGGGTTGCTGTCATCGGGGCACCCGCTCGGCGCCTCGCGCGGCGATCATGCCGTTCAGCAGGGTGGCCTCCAGGTCGCGGTAAACCTGCGCACCGGCGGCGACTCGTTGGGCGATCTGCCGGCACTGTGCTGACACGACCCCGGTCAGCTGCTCGACCGGGACGGTGCCCAACGTGGTCGCTATGGCAGCTCCCGGGAGCGCTGCGGACATCGTGCGGATCGCCGCCACCGATTCGGTCCCCGCCATGCTGATCGTGTCAGCGACCGCGGCCAGGGACTCTGCTGCGGCGTCCAACACCGCGATCTGGATTGTCATGGTCGTCATGGCCGCTCCGCGCTCCGGGGCGCTCACTGCACCCGTCGCAGGCGAGGTTAGGTATTCGCGGCGACAGGACGCGGACGTCGTCCACAGATTCGGTCGGTGTCCACAGATCCGCCGCAGCAGTTGCCACCGTTTCGCCGGTCGTGCGATGGCCGGCCAGATCAGCGCCGTGCCCGGATCTCAGACTCTTGACTCAGGAGAGCCGGAGCGGATCGGCCAGTTACCGTCGTCGCAGTCCTCCGGCGCCCGGCCGACCATCTCTCGCAGCCGGGCGAGGCGTCGGGTCCCCACGACCCGGTACGCCGGACCGCCGGCACGGGTTCCCAGAAACGCACCGGGAACGCCGGCCGCCGCCAGCGCCGCTCCGGCAGCCACCCACAGCTGCTCGTCGGTGACTCCGAGCCGCAGCACGTAGCCCCCATGGTCGGCGTACCCCCCGGCGACGGCCCAGAGTCGAAGCCCGGGCGGGGTCAGCCGGAAGCCGGCAGGCACGCGGATCGTGGCGCCTGCGGTCCAGCGTCGGGACAGGTCGAGCAATCGCGCCGAGAAGGCGCTGCGGACACTGCAGCGGCCATCGACCGGCGTACTCAGCTCGCCGCCGAGTCCGCGGCGGGCCAGGGCATCGAGCAAGGAATCCGCTCGCCAGCCGCTGTCGACGAGGACGCTGACCCGCACGGCCTCGGCTCGGCGAACCAGCGCACCGCCCCCGAGCAGGAGCCCTTCCACGTCGATGACGGCGGGCGCGTCGTCCTCGACGCTGAACAGCGACAACTGGCCGGACACGACCGAAGGGTAGTGCCCCTCCAGCTCAGGCGACGGCGTTGGTGCTGACCTCGCCGGCCTCCTCGCCGACCACGACCGACCGGCGCTTGGAGACCACGACGGCGGCCACGACGACCGCGACCGCGACCAGGGAGATACCGACCCGCAGGCCGTCGTTGGCATCCTCGCCCAGCGAGAGGGAGACAACGGCCGGCGCGATGAGCAGCGCGACCAGGTTCATGACCTTCAGCAGCGGGTTGATCGCCGGGCCGGCGGTGTCCTTGAACGGGTCGCCCACCGTGTCGCCGATGATCGTGGCCTCGTGCGCCGGGCTGCCCTTACCGCCGTACGCGCCGTCCTCGACCATCTTCTTCGCGTTGTCCCGGGCGCCGCCGGAGTTGGCCAGGAACACGGCCATCAAGGTGCCGGTGGCGATCGCGCCGACAAGATAGGCGGCCAGCGGCCCGAAGCCGAGGCCGAAGCCGACGGCGACTGGCGCCAGCACGGCCAACAAGCCAGGCGTGGCCAGCTCGCGGAGGCTGTCCTTGGTGCAGATGTCGACGACACGGCTGTAGTCGGGACGCTCGCTGTAGTCCATGATCCCGGGGTGCAGCCGGAACTGCTCGCGCACCTCGAACACGACCCGTCCGGCCGCCCGCGACACCGCGCTGATGGCCAGGCCGCTGAAGAAGAAGACCACCGCGGCGCCGATCACCGCGCCGACGATGTTCTGCGCGTTGATCAGCTGCAGCGACCGGAGAATCGTTCCGTCGACGTCCTCGCCCTCGCCGAGCGCCTCGGTCACCGAGTCCGTCACCGAGGTGAAGTAGGACCCGAACAGTGCGGTCGCGGCCAGCACGGCGGTGGCTATCGCGATGCCCTTGGTGATGGCCTTGGTGGTGTTGCCGACCGCGTCCAGGTCGGTGAGAATGCGCGCTCCGGCAGCATCGATGTCGCCTGACATCTCCGCGATGCCCTGCGCGTTGTCACTCACCGGGCCGAAGGTGTCCATGGACACGATGACTCCGGCGGTGGTGAGCAGGCCGCAGCCGGCCAGTGCGACGGCGTACAACGCCACCGGGCCACCGACCAGGAAAGCGCCGTACACGGCTCCACCGATCAGCAGGGCCGAATAGACGGCGGACTCGAGGCCGACCGAGATACCGGCGAGGATGACGGTCGCCGCTCCCGTCAGGGAGGACTTCCCGATGTCCTGGACAGGCTTGCGGCTGGTCTCGGTGAAGTAGCCGGTCAGCAGCTGGATCGTGGCGGCTAGCACGATGCCGATCAGCACCGAGACGAACGCGATCAGCGCCGGATTGCGATCGGACCCGGTGATCGCGGCGTCGGTGAACTCGTCGAAGCTGCTGGGCAGCAGGGTGAAGGCCGCCACCGCCACGAGGACGAGAGAGAACGCCGCCGAGATGAAGAAGCTGCGGTTGATCGTCGACAGGCCGGTCTTGTCGGAGTCCTTGGGATTGGACACCAGGATGCCGACCACGGAGGCCAGAACGCCGATCGCAGCGACGACCAGCGGGAACACCATGCCGTCGGCGCCGTAGAAGACCTGGCCCAGGATCAGTGCCGCGACGAGCGTGACGGCGTAGGACTCGAAGAGGTCCGCGGCCATGCCGGCGCAGTCACCGACGTTGTCCCCGACATTGTCGGCGATGGTCGCGGCATTGCGCGGGTCGTCCTCGGGGATGGACTGCTCGACCTTGCCCACGAGGTCGGCGCCCACGTCGGCTGCCTTGGTGAAGATGCCGCCGCCGACACGCATGAACATCGCCAACAACGCTCCGCCGAAGCCGAACCCTTCGAGGACGATCGGGGCGGTCTCGTTGAAGAGGAGCAGCGCGAGCGAGGCCCCGAGGAGTCCGAGGCCGATCGTGATCATCCCGCACACGCCGCCGGTCCGGAACGCGATCCGGAAGGCGACCTTGCCGCCACCCTCGAATCGGGCAGCGGAGGCGACACGGACGTTGCCGCGGGTGGCCAGCGTCATCCCGATGAAGCCGACAAGGGCGGAGAACGTGGCACCGACCAGGAAGAAGACCGCGCGCCCGGCGCGGGTCCCGAAGCCACCGTCGGTGACCGGCAACAAGAAGAGCAGCACGAAGACGATGACGGCGAAGATCGCCAGCGTCTTGAACTGCCGCTGCAGGTACGCTCTGGCGCCTTCCTGAACCGCCTTCGCGATCTCCTGCATCCCGGCGGTTCCCTGGTCGGCCGCCGTGACCTCCTTGACGAGGTATGCGGCGAAAGCCAACGCCCCCAAGGCGATCAGCAAAATGATGACGACGAGCGCGTAGTCACCACCGGCAATGCTGGCGTCCATCGATCCTCCTGTAGACGGGCGCGTGGCGCGACCGAGTGTTGCCATCGCGCCCCAGACCCGGACGTACCGGTCAGTGAATCGGGCGAGGACAGCATGGAAGAGCGCACAACGGCGCTCGCTGCGGCGCGAGTCTAGGGCACCCGAGCACTGCCTGTGCGCGTCGGGTGGCCGTGTCACAGTGAGCCCGTGCCTGAGTGGTTCGGATCGCCGCGGCCCCTCGGCCTCACGCCGCTGGGTCACGGATTGCGCGGCGAGGAGTTGCTCCACCGGATCGTCGCAGGACGGCCGGACGGCCCGGTGACCCATGTCGAGGCGATCGCGGCCCGCGTCGGCCGGTTCGACGACTGGCCGCCCTGGGTACCGGACCTGCTTCGCGGGCGGTTCTCGCTGGCGGGCATCGAGCGGCCGTGGGTGCACCAGGTCGAGGCGGCCGACCTCGCCTGGGCTGGGCAGTCTGTCGTCGTCGCCACCGGGACGGCGTCGGGGAAGTCTCTCGCCTACCAGCTGCCTGTGCTGTCGGCGCTGCTCGGCGACGACCGGGCGACCGCGCTGTACCTGTCCCCCACCAAGGCGCTCGGCAACGATCAGCTCCGATCGATCCGCGATCTCACGCTGGTCAGCGTCCGCGCCTCGGCGTACGACGGGGATACGCCGAGGGACGAGCGGGACTGGGTGCGGGCCCACGCCCGATGGGTATTCACCAACCCGGACATGCTGCACCGCGGCATCCTGCCGGCGCACCAGCGTTGGTCGTCGTTCCTGCGCCGGCTGCGCTACGTCGTCGTGGACGAGTGCCATGCCTACCGCGGAGTGTTCGGGTCGCACGTCGCACACGTGCTGCGCCGGTTGCGCCGGGCGTGTCAGCGCTACGGCGCCGAGCCGGTCTTCGTGCTGGCCTCGGCCACCTCGGGCGATCCGGCCGCCTCGTCGTCGCGGCTGACCGGGTTGCCCGTGCGGGCCGTCAGCGTCGACGGATCGCCGCACGGGGAGACGTCGTTCGCCCTGTGGGAGCCGCCGCTCACGGAGCTGGTCGGTGAACGAGGCGCGCCGGTACGACGCTCCGCCGGCGCCGAGACCGCCCGGCTGCTCGCCGACCTGGTCGTCGAGGGCGCCCGCACGCTGGCCTTCGTCCGGTCCAGACGGGGCGCCGAAATCGTCGCCCTGCAAGCTCGACGGCTGCTGACGGAGGCCGGCGCGGGCGAACTCGCCGGGCGCGTGGCGGCCTACCGCGCGGGGTACCTGCCCGAAGAACGCCGGGCGCTCGAGGCGGCACTGTCCAGCGGTGCGCTGCTCGGGGTGGCGGCGACGAATGCACTGGAGCTCGGGATCGACATCAGCGGGCTTGACGCGGTCGTCATGGCCGGATTTCCGGGAACCCTGTCGTCGCTGTGGCAGCAGGCGGGCCGGGCCGGAAGGCAGGCGACCCCGGCACTCGCGGTCTTCGTCGCCCGTGACGATCCGCTGGACACCTACCTGGTGCATCATCCGCAGTCGATTTTCGGCCGGCCGGTCGAGGCGACGGTCACCGACCCGGCCAACCCGTACGTGCTCGGGCCGCAGCTGTGCGCCGCCGCCGCCGAACTCCCGATCACCGAGGCCGACCTGCCACTGTTCGGTGCGGCGGCGGCGCGGGCGAGTCTGGACACCCTCGTCGCCGACGGACTGCTGCGGCACCGTCCGGCCGGGTGGTACTGGACCAGCAAGCAGCGCCCGGCGGTGGACATCAGGGGCAGCGGCGGCGAGCAGATCGCCATCGTCGAAGCCTCCACCGGACATCTGCTCGGAACAGTCGATCCCGGCTCGGCCCATTCCTCGGTGCATACCGGAGCGGTGTATCTGCACCAGGGCGCGTCCTATGTCGTCGACCGGCTCGACCTGGACCGGTTCGTAGCGACCGTGCACGCTGAGGAACCCTCGTGGACGACCAACGCCAGGGATGTCACCGAGATCGACGTCGTGCGATCCCTGCAGGGGGCTGACCACGGGCCGGTCGCCGTGCATTTCGGCGTGGTCGACGTGACCAACCATGTGGTGTCCTACCAGCGGCGGCGGCTGGGGACCGGCGAGGTGATCGACGACATCCCGTTGGAGCTGCCGCCGCGCGAGCTGCGCACCCGGGCGGTCTGGTACACCATCGGCGAGAGCGCCCTGTCCGCGGTCGGGCTCGCGTACGCCGACTGGCCGGGCTCGCTGCACGCGGCCGAGCACGCGGCGATCGGGCTGCTCCCGCTGTTCGCCAGCTGCGACCGCTGGGACATCGGTGGCGTCTCGACCGCGGGACACATGGACACCGGGCTGCCCACAGTCTTCGTGTACGACGGGCAGCCTGGCGGCGCCGGGTTCGCCGAGCACGGACATCGGGTGGTCGGCGACTGGCTCGCCGCCACCCGGGCGGCGATCGCCGCGTGTGAGTGCGCGACCGGATGCCCCTCCTGCGTTCAATCGCCGAAGTGTGGCAACGGCAATGACCCACTGGACAAGGCCGGGGCGGTCGCCGTACTCGATGTCGTGCTCGGAGCGCTCGAGGGTTGAGGTATCGCGGATGGGGGACCTACTCGTTGCCGTGGGAACCAAGACCGCGCAGTCACGAACCGTCCCAGCCGTAGACGCGGGTCAGCGGGAGGCGCAGCAGGAGGCGCCGCTCCTGCACCATCGCGACGCGGAACTCGTCCCAGTCCGAGTGCTCACCCTGCAGGGCGCGGTAGTGATCGACGAGCCGGCCGACGGTGGCGTCATGGGGCTCGAGTGCGACTGCACCGAGCTCGACTACGCCCTCACCCACGGCGTACGCACCGAGGTCGGGCGTGCTGACGTGCAGGCTCGCCCGGGGGTCACGGCGCAGGTTTCGAGTCTTCGCCCGGTCGTCGGTGACCGAGATGAGGGCAGTCCGTGTCGCCGGGTCGTAGAGGTACCCGACGTTGGACAACTGCGGCCGGCCGTCCCGCTTCATGGTGACGAGTACGCCGCGCAGGCCGGTTCCGAACAGGGCCCACGGATCGGGGCTGGCGGCGGTCACGACGCCACTGCAACGTCGATTGTCGGCTGCCGGAGCGGTGTCAGCGCGTCGCTGAGCAGACGGATCTCGGCAAGCAGGTCCGGTGCGGCGTTGTTCATGACCGACGCTCCGAGGGCTGGTGCAGTTCGTCGAGCATGGGTAGATCGAGGGCTGCGAGGTCGATGACCTCGACATCGATGCCGAGCCGCCGCGGGACCTGGGCGACGAACCATTCGGCGATCGTGGGACCGACCGGGGCGGACGCTAGCGATGACGACGGGCAGCTTCATAGGGGACCTTTCCTCGTGAGGCAGGGATGGTGAACAGCGGGATGAACACGTGCGCGAGCGGCCCGATGGCCACCGCGTACGCGACGGTGCCGACACCGACCGTGCCGCCGAGCAGCCAGCCGATGACAAGGACGGTGATCTCGATGCCGGTTCTTGCCGCCCGGATGGACATGCCGCGCGCGGCGAGTCCGGTCATGAGTCCGTCGCGGGGTCCGGGACCGAGACCGGCGCCGATGTAGAGCCCGGTCGCGATGGCGTTGCCGAGGATGCCTGCCACCAGGAACGCCAGCCGCCAGGGCAATTCCGTCGGCGCGGGCAGGACCGCGATGGTCGCGTCGAGCGCCAGCCCGACGAGGACGACGTTCGCCAGCGTTCCCACACCTGGGCGCTGGCGCAGGGGTATCCACAGAGCCAGTACGACGACGCTCGTCGCGATGACCACGATCCCGATCGAGACCCCGGTCCGGCCTGCGATGCCCTGGTGGAGCACGTCCCACGGGTCCAGCCCGAGGTCGGCGCGGACAAGCAGCGCAACACTGGCGCCGAACAGCCACAGGCCGACAAGCAGTTGAACTGTCCGCCTGGTCGTTGACATATCATCAACCTAGCAGCACGTTGATGACATGTCAACGATAGCGGTAGGGTCGGGGCATGACCGCAGTGAAATGGCTTTCTCAGCGGGAGGACCGCGCGTGGCGCGCCTACCGGGGAATGCAGTCCCTGCTTCCGGCGCAGCTTGCTCGCGACCTCGCGCATGACTCCGGATTGTCAGAGCCCGACTACGACGTTTTGTCGACGCTTTCGGAGAAGCCCGGGCATCGGTGGCAGTTGCACGGACTCGCGGCCAAGCTGCTGTGGTCTCGCAGTCGGCTGTCGCACCACATCGCCAGGATGGAACAGCGTGGCCTGGTGGCGCGCGAGGACGATCCGGCCGATCGCCGCGGCTGCATCATCGCGCTGACCCGCCAGGGACTGAGAACTCTGGAGAAGGCGGCACCCCATCATGTGGCGGCCGTCCGGCAGCACTTCATCGACCTACTCACCGAGGATGAGGTGGGGACGCTGACTCAGATCTCCGAGCGCATCCTCCAGCGGTTGTCCTCGAGCAAGCGCACTGGCGAGGAGTGATCTCGCGATCGGGACCGCGCCACCGGCCGTCAAGCTGGCCGCGGGGGGTCCCGTGGTGGCGGAGGCGGACCTGAGCTCGACGTACTCCGCGGGCCCGGCCCGGGCGGACGCCTGCGCGGTCGCGAGTCCTACGACGCCGAGTTCGGCGGAGACCGTTACCGTCACGTCGGCGATGACGCCGCTCAGCGAGCACGCGGTGAGCCGCGCGCCCATCGAGGTGGCGATGTCCATCGCGGCCGCGCAGGCCGACTCCTCGCCGTCCAATGCCTTCCCAGCCGCGGCGAGCGCACTGAGGTCGGCCGCGGCGATCGCCTTGTGCCGGGTCACCAGCGCCGAACCCACCAGCACCGCGGCGGTGGCCGCCAGGGCGAGCACCGAGCACAGCCCGAGCAGCCACACGCCTGCGCTGCCGCGATCCGCTCGCCGGGCGGTCCGGGTCACGGGCAGGGTCAGGGTCACGGCGATCCGGCCATCAGGGGCGGGTCCGGCCCGGTCGGCTCGGGCCGGGCCACCGCTTCTCCGGACACCGTCACGGCCGGCAGCAGTCCGCCGCCGATCGGGACCTCGGCCGTGACAGTGACGACGATTCGCTCCGCACTGCTGTCGACCCTGATCCGCGCGCCCGCTGGTGCGGCCCGGGCGGCCAGCTCGATGCCGCTCTCGAGCGATTCCCCGCGAGCCACCGCCCGAGCGGCCTCGCGCGCTGCATCCACGCATCTCATCTGCGCCGTTACCGCCGAGACGGTGCCGACCGCCACGGTCAGCAGCAGGACCAGCACCGGTAGGACCAGGGCGGCCTCCGCGGTCACGCTGCCCCTCTCGCGTCGGCCGCGGCCGGTGCGTGGCGTTGCCGACCGCAGCAGCAGTGTCCAACGGCCGGCCGCAGCCCGGAGCCGTGTCAAGGTGGCCCCGAGCATCGTCAGGACAGCGTCGCCAGGGCTGAGTCGACCAAGTCGGTCAGCCCCGTCAGCACCGTGTCACCGGTCACCACCTGGTAGAGCACCGCCGCGAACGCGCAGGCGGCCACCGTCCCTACGGCGTACTCCGCCGTGGTCATGCCGTCCTCACCTCGCACTCGATCCACCCGGACCCGAAACCCGCACCAACGTTGCGTCATCCACCCGCGCATGTGTCTCTCCGTTTCACTCGATCTCCTGGCCGCTCGGCCGGGCGGGGACCACGGTGCCCCCCGAACGCCGGGCAAACGGAGGCGCAAAAGGATCTGTGGACGAGCGGAGGGGCTGTGGAAAGCCGCTACAGGCTCAGCCGAGCACCGCGTCGGCAACGCCGAGGATCGTCGGGACGACGCCGAGGCACACGAACGCCGGGAGGAAGCACAACCCGAGCGGAGCCAGCACGAAGACGCCCACCTGGCGCGCCTTCACCTCGACGCGCTCCTGGAGCTGACCCCGGCACTGCTCCGCCACGCCGGACAGTGCACTCGCCAGGGCGCTGCCACTGGAACCGGCCCGAGCCATCGCCCGCGCGACCGGAGCCAGCACGGGGTCGGTGCCGAGTTCCGACCAGGCTGACCGAG
The DNA here is from genome assembly GCA_013696785.1 of Geodermatophilaceae bacterium. Lineage (GTDB taxonomy): Bacteria > Actinomycetota > Actinomycetes > Mycobacteriales > Geodermatophilaceae > JACCTY01. The sequence continues at coordinate 9,440 of JACCXW010000020.1, forward strand.
CGTCGGCGCCGAGCGCATGCAGGGCACACACGACGGTCAGGTCCTCGCGCAACGGGCCTTCGAGGACGGTAGCGACCTGCGACAGCGCGAAATCGACCGGGAGACCGGCGCGCAGGCACACACAGACAAGATCGAGCGCGCCCGGGAGATCCTCGGCTCGCCGCTCCCGCCGCCGGCGGTCCTCGGACTCCTCAGCTCGCGCCAGCAGGCGCGTGCAACCCGCAACGACGACGACGCCGGCAACCACACCGCTGGCGCCGCCCCATACGAGTGCAAAGGACCCGCCGGCGGCTAGCGAGACAAGCCATCGTCGTACCCACCGGCCGCGGGGAGCGGCGCTCACGGCGACGGGAAGGGACACGATCGGCAGTCGGCGCACGCCGGGGCCTGTCGGCAACGGCCACGAGACAACCGCCGCCGCGGCGATAAGCAGGCCGAGCAGTCTCATCCCCCCGCGCCGCGGACGAGCCGCACCGTCCAGAGAACGCCGGCGACGTCCAGTCCCACGCCGGCGAGCAGGGCGAGCTGACCCGGACCGGTCGCCGTCAGGACGTGGACCGGGTCGGCACCGAGACCGGCACCCATCGCCAGACCGAGCCCAGGCAGCAACGCGAGCAGCCCGGCCGTGGCTCGCGGACCGCTCAGCAGTCCCGCCAGCAGCCGCCGCAGCTGCCGCCGCGCGCGCAGGTCCGTATCGACCGCGTCGAGTACGGCGGCCAGCGAGCAGCCACTGGCTGCGCTCAACTGCCACGCCGCTGCCACCCGCGCAAGATCACCCTGGCCGCCGTCCGCCGATCGCAGAACCGATGCGGTGTCCCCACCCAGGGCCGCGGTTCGGGCCGCCTCGGCCAGTGGTCCACGCAAGGACCCGGCGGTGTACTCGGCGACCGTGGCCAACGCCGTCGGGGGCGGGCGGCCGGCCCGCAGC
>JACCXW010000058.1 GCA_013696785.1 Geodermatophilaceae bacterium
GGTCAGTGCGCTGCGCGACGAGGAGTGGCGGCTCTTCTACGTCGCGGTGACTCGGGCCCGGCGGCGGCTGCTCGTGACGGCGGTCGACAGTCCTGACGGCGACGTGCCGTCCCGATTGCTGGACGCATTGGACGAGCGCGTGCTTGCCGACGGGGCGCGCCCGCACAGCGAGGTCCCTCGGCTGCTGTCGCTGCCGGCCGTGGTGGCCGAACTCCGGGCCGTGGTCGCCGATCCCGGATCGAGCGAGCGACGGCGCGATGAGGCCGCGGCCGAGCTGGCCCGGCTGTCCGCCGCCGGGGTGTCCGGGGCGGACCCGGCGACGTGGTGGGGTGCGCTGCCGCTGTCCGACGTCCGGCCGGTGCGCGATGCTGACGAGCGGGTGTCGGTGTCACCCTCGAAGGTCGAGCGGTTCTCCACATGCGGACTGCAATGGCTGCTGGAGTCCGCGGGCGGATCCAGCGGACCGGGCGCCAGCCAGAGCGTTGGAACCGTGGTCCACGACGTGGCCACGCTCGCCGTCGACGCCACCGTGGATCTCGACACCCTGCTGGCCCGGCTGGACATGAGCTGGGACGACCTCGACCTCGGCGGTCCCTGGTACTCCCGCTTTCAGCGGGCGGAAGCCCGCAACATGCTCGACCGGCTGCGGACCTGGATCGGGCGCCCCGAGGCCCGGGAACTGATCGGCTGCGAGCTGGACTTCGAGGTCGACGTCGGGCGGGCCGTCCTGAGGGGACGGGTGGATCGGCTCGAGCGGGACACCTCCGGGCGGCTGGTCGTCGTGGACCTCAAGACCGGCACGAGCCGGCCTCGCAAGGCGGATCTGGCGGGCCATCCGCAGCTGGGCGCGTACCAGACAGCAGTGGAGCGTGGAGGTTTCGCCGCGCACGGCCACAGTTCGGGTGGCGCCGAACTCGTCTACCTCAAGGGATCGATGTCGGTGCTGCCGCAGGAGGCCCTGTCCGCCGGCGAGGAGCCGCGCTGGGCCGAGGACCTGGTGAGCCGGGTCGCCGACGGGATGGCCGCTGCGACCTTCGTGGCGACGGAGAACAAGCACTGCCGCCTGTGCCCGGTGGCCACGAGCTGTCCGCTGGTGGCCCGTGGCCGGCAGGTGACCGGATGAGCCGAGAGGGCGGGCAGGCATGACCACGATCACCCGGACCATCCTCGGCGCGGCCGAGCTGGCCGGGCTGCTCGGGCAGCGGGCGCCTACCGGCGAGCAGGCCGCGGTGATCGAGGCGCCGCTGGAGCCCGGGTTGGTCGTCGCGGGTGCCGGATCGGGCAAGACCGAGACGATGGCGGCGCGGGTCGTGTGGCTCATCGCCAATGGCCTGGTCCGACCGGATCAGGTGCTTGGACTGACGTTCACCCGCAAAGCGGCGGCGGAGTTGTCGACGCGGATCGGCCTCCGTCTCCGCCAGCTCGCTGCCACCCGCCTCGTGGCGGACGAGGTGGTGCTCGCCGGCGAGCCGACGGTCTCGACGTACCACGCCTATGCGGGGCGGATCGTCGCGGAACATGGCGTGCGGCTCGGCGTCGAGCCCACGTCCCGGCTGCTCACCGACGCGGTGCGCTGGCAGTACGCCGCGCGGGTGGTTCAGGTCTATGACGGCGACATGAGTCACGTCACGATGACGCCGGCGAGTATCACCGCCCATCTGCTCGACCTGGCCGACGAGCTGGGTGAGCACTTCGTCGAACCGGCCGCACTGCGCCGCTACACCGAGCAGCTGATTGCCGGCGTCAGGGCGCTGCCCGACTCCAGCCGCAAGTCCGGCGTCTACAAGGACGTGCAGAACGTGCTCACCCGGCAACTGGCCAGGCTGCAGCTGCTGCCGCTCGTCGAGCAGTACATCCGGAGCAAACGGACCACCGAGGCGATGGACTACGGCGACCAGATGGGCGTGGCCGCACGGCTGGCGCAGGAGGTAGCGGAGATCAGCCGCGCCGAGCGCAGCCGGTACGCGGCCGTCCTGCTCGACGAGTATCAGGACACCAGCCACTCCCAGCTGGTCTTGCTGCGCAGCCTGTACGGCGACGGCCACCCGGTCACCGCCGTCGGGGACCCGTGCCAGTCGATCTACGGCTGGCGCGGTGCCAGCGCGGGGAGCCTGCAGCGATTCCCGCAGCACTTCCCGTTGGCCGACGGGACGCTGCTGCCCGAGCCGGCGCCCGTCCGGGTGCTGTCGACGAGTTGGCGCAACGACGGACGGATCCTGGATCTGGCCAACGCGGTTGCCGGTGAGCTGCGTGCCCACGGAGCGGTCGTGCCCGTGCTGGCGCCGGTGCCGGGACGAGCGCTCGACGGCACAGTTCGCTGTGCCCTGCTGGAGACTGCCCAGGACGAGGCGCAGTGGATCGCCAGCCGGCTGGCCGAGGTCTGGGCGGAGAACCAGGCCCTTGCGGCCCGGGATGAGCCGGGCCTGTCCGCCGCTGTGCTCACTCGACGCCGCTCCCAGCAGCGAGTCCTTGAGACGGCGCTGCGCTCGCGCGGCGTGCCGGTCGAGGTGCTCGGCCTCGGCGGACTGCTGGACACCCCCGAGGTGCTCGACGTGGTGTCGACCTTGCGGGTCGCGGTCGATCCGGGCGCCGGCGACGCGCTGCTGCGGCTGCTGTCC
>JACCXW010000062.1 GCA_013696785.1 Geodermatophilaceae bacterium
GGCTTGGCGTCAGCCGCCTTGGCGTCAGCGGCGGGCTTGGCGTCAGCGGCGGGCTTGGTGTCGGCCGGCTTGGTCTGCGCGGTGCGTTTGGTGTCGGCCGCCCTGGGCTGCGGTACCGCTGGTCGGGCGCCGTTGGGTGTCGTCACCGCAGGCTTCGTCGGCTGCCCCGCGGCATCGGCCGCCGGGTTCGACTGCCGGCTCGGCGTGGTGCGGGTTGTCCCGGCATCTGTCAGCACAGTGGGACTACGGTTCGCCGACGGTTCGCGGTTCTGCGTCGCTCCGTCGCTCGGGCTCCCCGGCGCGCTCCGGTAGTCGTCGAAGAACTCGTGCCACGCGGCATCGACGCTGGTGGGATCGGTCAGGTACTGCTGGTACATCTCCTCGACGAGCCACTCGTTGGGCCCGAAGCCGGCCAGCGGGTTGTTCTGCGTTGACACGGTTCTGAGGCTACGCGGTGTGTTGCGGCGGCGGTATTCGGCGCTCGGGCATCTCAGTCACGGGCGCCGAACTCCAGCAGCAGCGCGACCATCTCGCCGTACGCGATCCGCTGCTCGGAGTCCTCACCGGACTGCCGGGCCGCTCCGATCCGGGCGATGTCGACGGCGGTCACGCCATCGCTGGAGACCAGGTCGACGTCGGCACCGGCTTCGAGCAGTACGCGTGCCACCTGGGTGTTGTCGGGCCGGGAGTTGTGGCGGGCTGCGATGTGCAGAGCGGTCTCACCGCTGTCGGGATCGGCCCACGACGGGTCGGCACCGGCGGCGAGGAGCAGCCGGGTGACCGCGACACCGTTGACCTCGGCCGCGGCCGACAGGGCCCCGTCCAACCGAGCGCCGCGGTCGATCAGGAGCCGGGTCACCGAATCCGCCGACCCGTACGCCGCCCAGCGCAGTGGCGTCATCCCGGTCGTCTCGTCGTCCACCGCCGCCGGGTCCCGGTCCAGATGCTCGCGCAGCAGGTCGGCCTCGTCGAAGTACGCCGCAACGGCGTTGTCCACCTCGGCGCCGGCGGTGAGCAGCTCACCGCGCAACAACCGGTTGTACTGCAGGCAGATGTGCAACGGCGTGCGCCCGTTTTCGGTGCGCGCGGACAGGTCCGCCCCGGCAGCGATCAGGCTCCGGACGAGCTCGCCGTGCCCGCGCCGCAGTGCCAGGTGCAAGGGAGTCCACCCGGTGAGATGGTCGCGCTCGACGGTGCTGTTCACGAGTTGCGGGAGCGTCTGCAGGGCGTCCGCGACAGCTTGGTTGGCACCGGCCTCGACGAGCCCGGCGAAGCGCTCCGGCGTCATCATGCGGCTGTCTCTGGAAGTGGTGTCCGGCCCGCTGCTCTGGCTGGTCGCTTCGCTCATCATCACCCGCGTTCTTGTGCGATCAGTGCACGTCACGCCGCAGCGTGAGCGCCATGGCCAATCCGGCCGACACCAGACCGTAGCCGATGAGCAGCAGCCCGCCCTGCCATCGCTGCAGCAGATCAGGCCCCTCCTGGGCCGTCGCGGCCAGCGCTTCCTGCGCTCCGCCCGGCAGCCATCGGTAATAGGTGTCGGTCGCCGGTATCCCCCGAATGATCGGCTCGATCACGAACAGGTACACCAGTACGCCGACGATCGCGCCCACCTGGTTGCGGACGAGTGCTCCGATCCCGACGCCGAGCAGGGAGTACAGCGCGACGGCAAGGGCTCCGCCGAGCAGCACGGACAGGTTCCGGCCCTGGAGCGACACCTCGCCGCCCGAGGAGTTGATCCAGGGAATGGCGACGGCGAGCACCACCAGGCTCGTCACGATGGCGTAGGCCGCACCGGCAACCACGTACGTGACGAGCTTGGCGACGATGACCCGCGCGCGCCGGGGCGTGGTCAGGAACGTGGGGGTCGCGGTCCGGTGCCGGAACTCCTGGGTGATCCCGATGATGGACAAGATGACTACGAAGACCACCGCACCGGTTGCCGCCGACAACGCGATCGGCACCAGGTCCGGGTCGTCTCGCCGGGGCAATCCTGACTCTGGGTTGTTCGCGAAGCCCAGGGTCAGACTCGCGAACCCGGCGGCCAGCGCGGCAGCACCGATCAGCAGCCACAGCCACACCTTGGTCGAGAACAGCTTGCGGAACTCTGAGCGGATCAGGCCGATCACGCGGCACTCTCCTTCGGTCCGGCGGCAGCCGCACTACCGGCGAACTGCTCCTCGCCGGCGGTCAGCCGGAAGTAGATCTCCTCGAGGTCCGAGCGGGCCGTACTCAACTCGTGCAGCTCGATTCCGGCGGTGTACGCCGCCCGCCCCACGGTGGGGGTGTCCGCGCCGGACACGATCAGCACCCCCGGCTCGGTGGACTCGACCGCGATGCCCTGTCCGGTCAGCGCATGCTGCAGCGCCTGCGCCTGGGGGCTGCGGACCAGGACCCGATCGGCGCCGGCCAGCTCGTCGATCGTGCCCTCCCGCACCAGCCGGCCGGCGGCCAGGATGACCACCCGGTCTACGGTCTGCTGCACCTCGCCGAGCAGGTGGCTGGACACCAGGATCGTGCGTCCCTCGGCCCGCGCCAGGTGCCGAAGGAAGCCACGCAGCCACGTGATCCCCTCCGGAT
>JACCXW010000107.1 GCA_013696785.1 Geodermatophilaceae bacterium
CTGCTGCATTGTGCGGACCAGATCTTTAAGTCGCTGGTGCTCCTCCTCCCACCGCCGGTGCAATTCGTCCAGCCGCTCCAGGCGCTGCGCCCTCGCCTCGTGGTACCCGGCGAAGCCCCCGCCGTGGACCCAGGTGGTGCGTGCCTCGACCGTCACGATGCGGGTCGCCGTCCGCGCGAGCAGCTCGCGGTCGTGGCTGACGAACAGCACCGTCTTGGGGCTCGCGCGCAGCTGGTCCTCGAGCCACCGCTTGCCCGGCACGTCCAGGAAGTTGTCCGGCTCGTCGAGCAGCAGCACCTCGTCCGGCCCGCGCAGCAACGCCTCCAGCGCCAGCCGTTTCTGCTCGCCACCGGACAACGTGCGGATCATCCGGTACTGCGCCCGCTCCAGCGGCACGCCGAGCGCGGCCACGGTCACGGTGTCCCAGAGCACCTCCGCGTCGTAGCCCCCGGCGTCACCCCAGGCGGCCAGTGCGTCGGCGTAGCGCATCTGGGTCGGTTCGTCGTCGGTCTCCATCATTGCCAACTCGGCTGCGTCCAGCCTCTCGGCGACTGCTCGCACCGGCGGCGGCGCCAAGGACACGAGCAGGTCGCGCACGGTTGAGTCGTCGCGCACCGAGCCGATGAACTGCCGCATCACCCCGAGCCCGCCCGAGCGACCCACCGAGCCGGATGTGGCGGTCAGGTCGCCGGCGATCATCCGCAGCAGCGTCGTCTTGCCCGATCCGTTGGCGCCCACCAGAGCGACCTTGGCGCCGTCACCGACCCGGAAGGTCACGTCGTCGAGGAGGACGCGACCATCGGGCAGCAGCATCGACAGATGCCCGATCTCGAGATGTCCCACGACTGCACAGTCTGCCCGCTCACGAGCAGGTCCTTCGCCTGCTTTTCGGCATCATCGGATATGGATCGGGTCGCTCCGTGACCCGATCCCCATCCATTGAGGCAGAACGGGAGACTGTGGCCATGACAGAGACTGTGGCCATGAAAACAGTGGAGCAGCATCTCGCGGACGTGCTGGGGCTGCTGCCGGTCGGCCCGGTCGTCGAGGTCGCACTGGCCGAGGCCAACGGCCTCGTTCTCGCCGAGGACATCCACAGTGCGGTCGACCTGCCACCGTTCGACAATTCCGCGATGGATGGTTATGCGGTACGCCGGGAGGATGTCTCCCGGATCGGCACTCTGCTCCCGGTGGCTGACGACATCCCGGCCGGCCGCACGGACATCCCCGACCTCAAGGGTGGTACGGCGCACCGCATCATGACCGGCGCTCCGATGCCTCAGGGCGCCGACGCGATCGTGCCCGTGGAGCGTACAGACGGCGGCACCGACGTCGTACGGATCGATGTCGTTCCCGAGCTGCACGCGCATGTCCGCTGGACCGGCGAGGACATCGCCACCGGTGCACTTGCCCTGGTCGCCGGCGGCACCCTCGACGCACCGCAGCTCGGACTCGCGGCCGCGATCGGGCGGGCGTCCCTGCCGGTGCACCGACGGCCGCGCGTGGTGGTGCTGTCCACCGGCACCGAGTTGATCGAGCCCGGCGAACCGCTGATGCCGGGACAGATCTACGAGTCCAACAGCGTGATGCTCGTCGCGGCGGCGCAGGCGGCCGGCGCGCAAGCCAGCCGGGTCCGTTTCGTCACCGACGACGTCATCGAGTTCCGCGCGGCGATCGAGGCTGCCACCGTGAACGCCGATCTACTGTTGACCAGCGGCGGGGTGAGCGCCGGTGCCTACGAGGTCGTCAAGGACGCGTTCACCGGTGCCGGCGTCACCTTCGACAAGGTCGGGATACAGCCGGGCATGCCGCAGGGTTTCGGGTTCGCCGGTGCGGTGCCGGTCATCACGCTGCCCGGAAACCCGGTCAGCGCGTTCGTGTCCTTCGAGGCGTTCGTCCGCCCGCTGATCCGCAAAGCCCTGGGACATACGGCGTTGACCCGGCCGGTGGTGCGGGCCGCCTTGGCTCGGCCGGTGCGATCCCCCGAGGGCAAGCGCCAATTCCAACGCGGCCGGTACGCCGACGGCGTGGTGCAGCTCGTCGGGGGTCCGCCCTCGCATCTGCTGGCAAGCCTCGCGATGTCGGACTGTCTCGTCGTCATCCCCGAGGATGTGACGGACCTGGACGCCGGCGCCGAGGTCGACGTGTGGCAGCTGCGATGAGCCGCGAGGGTGGGAGCATCGACCCGCCACGACTGTCGCATGTGGACAGTGCCGGCGCGGCCCGGATGGTCGACGTCAGCGGCAAAGACGTGACGACCCGTACGGCGACCGCAGCGGGACGGGTACTCGTGTCGGCCACGGTCGTGGACCTGTTGCGGGGCAACGGGATGCCCAAGGGCGACGTACTCGCCGTGGCGCGGATCGCCGGCATCCAGGGGGCCAAGCGAACTCCCGACCTGATCCCGCTGTGCCACCCGATTGCACTGCACGGCGTCACGGTCGACCTATCCGTTGCCGACGATGCGGTCGAGATCACCGCCACTGCCCGCACCGCCGACCGGACCGGCGTGGAGATGGAGGCCCTGACCGCGGTCGCCTGCGCAGGCCTCACAGTTATCGACATGGTCAAGGCGGTGGACCCGGGGGCCGTGATCACCGACGTACGCGTGCTGTCGAAGACCGGCGGTAAGACCGGGCCGTGGGAGCGGTCGTCGTGACAGTGCCGCCGGATGCGCGGGCCGTCGTCGTCACTGCATCCAACCGGGCCGCCGCCGGGGTTTACGCCGATCGCTCCGGGCAGACCCTCGCCGCCGGCCTGCGGGAGCTGGGGCTGATCGTCGCCGAGCCGGTCGTGCTGCCCGACGACCGGGCTCAGATCGGCGCCGCTCTGCGGGAGGCGGCCGGGACCGGCGTCGACCTGATCGTTACGACGGGTGGAACCGGCTGCAGCCCTTCCGACATCACCCCGGAAGCGACTCGTGACGTCGTCGAGCGGGATGCACCCGGCCTTGCCGAGGCCATCCGTGCGTATGGTGCGCCGTCGGTGCCTACCGCGGTGCTGTCGCGCGGAATCGCCGGGCTGGTCGGGCGGACGCTGATCGTCAACCTGCCGGGATCCACGGGCGGTGTGAAAGACGGTCTCGCGGTCCTCGGTCCGCTGCTGCCTCACCTGATCTCGCAATTGCGCGGGGGCGACCACAGCGGCTGATCGGACCCTCGTGATGTGGACCACAGCCAGCGAGGGCCATGATGGACGGGCAGCCACGAGCTTCAGGAGGCACCTGTGTCCGTACCCAACGACGTCGTCGTAGTCAGCGGAGTCCGCACCCCGATCGGCAAGTACGGCGGCGGGCTCAAAGACGTCCCCCCGGCGGATCTGGCCGCGCAGGTCACCCGCGAGGCGGTCTCGCGAGCCGGTGTGGAGCCGGCCGACATCGGCCACGTGGTCTTCGGAAACGTCATCCACACCGAGGCCCGCGACATGTACCTGGCCAGAGTCGCCGCCGTCAACGCCGGCCTCCCGGTCGAGACACCGGCCTTCACGCTGAACCGGCTCTGCGGTAGCGGCCTGCAGGCGATCGTGTCCGCCGCCCAGACTCTCGCCCTCGGCGAAGCCGAGATGGCTGTCGCCGGCGGAGCGGAATCGATGAGCCGCGGACAGAACTGGCTGCCGGGCCTTCGCTGGGGTCAGCGGATGGGCAACGGCGCCACGATCGACGCCATGGTCGGTGCGCTGACCGACCCGTTCGACGACTGCCACATGGGCATCACCGCCGAGAATGTCGCCGCCAAGTGGGAGATCAGCCGGGCGGACCAGGACGCGCTGGCCGTGGAGAGCCACGCCCGGGCGGCCAAGGCCACCGCGAACGGTGTCTTCGGCGAGCAGATCCTGCCGGTGGAGGTGGCCGGCCGGAAGGGCACCACGACCGTCTCCGCGGATGAGCACATCCGTGAGGGCGTGACCATTGAGGACATGGCCAAGCTGCGGCCGGCGTTCAGCAAGGAAGGCTCGGTGACGGCGGGGAACTCCTCCGGCGTCAACGACGCGGCCGCGGCTGTCGTGCTCGCGACCGCCGACTTGGCGCGCGAGCGCGGACTCACCCCGATGGGTCGGCTGGTCGGCTACTCCCACGTCGGCGTCGAGCCCAAGTACATGGGCATCGGACCCGTTCCGGCCGTGCGGGCGCTGCTCGACAAGGCCGGCCTGAGCGTCGCGGACATCGACGTGTTCGAGGTCAACGAGGCATTCGCCGCCCAGGCGCTGGCCGTGGTGCGCGACCTCGGCCTGCCCGAAGACAAGACCAACCCGAACGGAAGCGGCATCTCCCTCGGGCACCCGATCGGCGCCACCGGCGCCATCCTGGTCGTCAAGGCGCTGCACGAACTGGCCCGGGTCGAAGGTCGCTACGCAGTGGTCACCATGTGCATCGGCGGCGGACAGGGCATCGCCGCCCTGTTCGAGCGGAGCTGAGGATGGTGGCGCAACCAGCCGACGAGGCAGGCGGCGAGCGTGCCGGCACCCGCGCCGAGCAGATTCAGCAGTTGTACACGGACGCGGAGAGCAAGGCCGGCGAGGCGATGGAAGGTCTGGTCGCCAGCAACGGGTTCGCCGAACTGCTCTCGTTGCTGACCAGCAATGCCGTCGCCCTCATCAAGCTCGGCGGTGACACTGCCGACACGGTCATTCGCGCGGCGCGGCTGGCCGGCCGCAGCGACGTCGCGCGGCTCTCACGACAGCTTGCCCGGACGGAGGACAAGCTCGAACTGGTATTGCAGGAACTGCGGGGCCTGCAGGCCGGGCAGCGACCGGCGCAGCCCACGCGGCGGGCCAGCCCGAAGAGCAAGCCGTGAGCGAGCTCGCGGCGCTGCCACGTCAGCTCGCCGAGACCGCCAACATCCTGCTGACCACCGGGGACGCGGTCATCGGCGCCTCCCCCAAGGACGTCGTCTGGACGCACCGCAAGGTCACCCTGTGGCGTTACCGCAGCGCCACCCGGCGACACCCGGTACCCGTGCTCCTGATCTTCGCGCTCATCAACCGGCCGGACATCTTCGACCTGCGGCCGGGCAACTCCTTCGTGGAGCACCTGCTTGCCGAGGGCTACGACGTCTTCCTGCTCGACTGGGGCGTACCCGACGACGAAGACGCCGACATGGGACTGGCGAACTACGTCTGCGACGAGATCCCGTGGGCGGTGCGCGAGGCATTGCACGCCAGCGGGCAGCGCGAGCTGTCGATCATCGGCTGGTGCATCGGCGCGACCCTCTCGGCGATGTACGCGGCGTTGGAGCCCGAGGACACCCCGCTGCGCAACCTGGTCCTGCTGACGATGCCGGTCGACACCGGCGTCTCGCTCTACACGACCTGGGTCGGTCGCGACTCGTTCGACGTGGATCAAGTCGCCGACGCGTTCACCGCCGTCCCCGGTGGCCTCGTCGACATCGCGAACAAGATGATGAAGCCGGTCGCGAACTTCGTCACGACGTACCGCAAGCTCTTCGACTCCGTCCGGGCCGGTACGGCGAACCGAGCCGCGTACCAGTCGATGGCCAAATGGTGGCGGACAACCCGCCGTTCCCTTCAGCGGCCTACCGGGAGTGGATCACCTGGATGTACAAGGAGAATCGGCTCATCCGGGGGAACTTGACGCTGCGGGACCGGACCGTCGATTTGGCGCAGGTCACGACAAGCGTGCTGGTCGTGACGGCCGGCGCCGACCACATCGCCCCACGGCACACGACAATGCCGTTCCTCGACGCGATCAGCAGTGCCGACGTGACGCATCTGGACCGTCCCGGCGGACACATCGGCTTGATGGCCGGATCCAAGGCGCGCAAGGAGACCTGGCCGCACATCACCGAGTGGCTGGGCAAGCGCTCGAGCTGACGCCCAGTTCCCGACACCGAAGGAGACACACGTGAGTTCGACCGACACCACCAACCAGGGCGCTGACACCGCAGGCAAGCTGACCGGCCGGGTTGCCTTCGTCACCGGCGGCACCCGCGGCATTGGGGCCGCGATCTGCCACAGCCTGGCCAACCAGGGTGCGTCGGTGGCGGCCGGATACAGCTCCAACACCGAGAAGGCTGAGAAGTTCCAGGCCGACTACGAGGCGGAGTTCGGCGTCCCCGTCAGCGTTCATCAGGGCAACATCGGATCCGCCGAGGACTGCCGGCGCACCGTCGCCGAAGTGATCGACAAGCACGGCCGGCTCGACATCCTGATCAACAACGCCGGTATCACCATCGACAAGACGGTGGCCAAGATGACCGACGAGGACTGGCACAAGGTGCTGGACGTCAACCTCTCCGGCGCCTTCTTCATGTCCCAGGCCGCGCTCGCGCACATGGTCGACCGCGGCAGCGGCCGGATCATCAACGTCTCCTCGGTCATCGGCGAGACCGGCAACATCGGTCAGGCCAACTATGCGGCGAGCAAGTCGGGGCTCTTCGGGCTCACCAAGACGATGGCTAAGGAGGCGCTGTACTCGCTGAAGAAGGCCGGGAAGCTGACCGAGGATTCGATCGGCATCACCGTGAACACGGTGACTCCTGGTTTCATCGCCACCGAGATGATGGACAGCATCCCGGAGAAGGTGATGGACAAGATCACCGCACAGATCCCGCTGGCGCGCCTCGGCCGGCCCGAAGAGATCGCCCGCGTCGTGCACTTCCTGGCCGCGGACGCCTCCTCCTACATCACCGGCCAGGTCTGGGGCGTCAACGGCGGAATGGACATGTGACAGGGCACACGCCGCTGCCTGGTGGCTTGTTAGCAATGGTCTTGCTAACGTTGCTAACGAACACGTCAGCCACGACACCCAGGAGCACACATGCCCAGCAGGACCCAGACCGCTGACAGCCGCGAGACCGACGCCACCGACTTCCAGGCGTTCCTCCCGGACCTCGAGCAGACCGTCGAGCGCACCCGTGAGGTGCAGGAGCGGTTGCTCTCCTCGGCCAAGAGTGCCGCTGAGGTCTCGCTCGACAGCTACGAGAAGGCCATGCAGAGCCTCGTCGACATGGAGCACCGGGTCGCGGAGAAGACCCCGTGGGGCGCCGGGCTGATCACCACCCACGCCACCTTCCTCACCGACATGACGTCGCTGTACACCAACGCGGCGCGCGAGCTGCTCAAGTAGGCTCCAGCAGTAGGAGCACAGATCACACCGCGGCACGGGCGTTTCGGCGCCCGTGCCTTCGTGTCTCGCCTTCCATCAGGTGCCACGTTCCACAGCACGTCATAGCCGTCAGGTCGGTCTCGGCAGAAGGGCTTGTGCATGGGGGCATTCGCGCAGTCCGTCGCGTTGGTCACGGGGGCCGGCAGCGGGATCGGACAGGCAATCACGGCCAAGCTCGTCGCCGACGGCGCGCAGGTCCTAGCAGTAGACCTGACACCGTCGGAGGACGGACCTGGTACGGCGTATGAAGCGGACCTCAGCACCCGCGAGGGCAACCGCGGCGCCGTAGATGCGGCGCTGAACACGTTCGGACGACTCGACATCGTCGTCGCCAACGCCGGCTTTCAGCACGTGTCCCCCGTCGCGGACTTCGACGAGGACCGCTGGGACTCCCTACTGTCGATCCTGCTGACCAGCCCCTTCCTGCTCGCCAAGTACGCCTGGCCGGCACTGTCGGCCGCGCCCGAGGGCGGTCGCTACATCGCGATCGCCTCGGCCCATGCGCTGACGGCCTCGCCGTACAAGGCTGGCTATGTCTCGGCCAAGCACGGCGTGCTCGGGCTGGTCAAGACCCTCGCGCTGGAAGGTGCTCCGGTCGGCATCACCGCGACCGCGGTGTGCCCCGGCTATGTCCGGACACCGTTGGTGGAGAAACAGATCGCCGACCAGGCGCGGGTGCACGGACTGTCCGAGGAGCGGGTGCTCGAGGATGTCCTGCTGGCGCCGCACGCCGTCAAACGACTCATCGAACCCGCCGAGGTGGCCGACGTGGTCGCCTTCCTCGCGGGGCCGGGTGGGCGATCGTTCACCGGCGTGCCGGTAACCATGGACATGGGGTGGACCGCACGATGACAACCGGCGCGCCGGTGACGGCATCCCATGGGCAGTCCTGGCTGGTGCGGCAGGCGGCGACCTGCCCTCCCCGCCTGGTCAACGCCGGACTCGGCGTGGGTGCCGAGGTGTACGCCGCTTGGCTAGCCGGCAGCACCGAATACTGGACCCGGGCCCTGGCCCGGTCGGCGTCGCCGGTGGAGTGTCTGACCGACGCGCTCAACTGGTGGGCGACGTCCCAGCGCCGGGAGTCACCCACCTGGGCGAGCCCGCACCGCATCGTCGCGGAATGGCCGATCGCCCGGCTGCGCGACTTCACCCGGCCCGAGCACGCGGCGGATCCGATCGTCCCGACACTGGTGCTGCCACCGCAGGCCGGGCACGACTCGTGCATCGTCGACTTCTCCCCGCGGCAGAGCCAACTTGCCACGATCAGAGCCGCCGGACTGATCAGGCTCGCCTCCCTCGACTGGGTCGGAGCCACGTCCGCCACGCGGGACTGCGGCATCAGCGACTACCTCGCTGTCGTCGACGAGGCCGTCGATCACCTCGGTGGCCGGGCCAACCTGATCGGCGACTGCCAGGGTGGCTGGCTCGCCGTCATCTACACGGCGCTGCATCCAGAGCGCGTCAACACGCTGACCATCGCCGGCGCGCCCGTGGACTTTCACGCCGGGCAGGCTGCCATCCACGACTGGGTGTCGCTGTTGGGCTCCGGCGGCGACCTGACGTTCTTCCGGTCCGTCGTCGCGGCCAACGGCGGCGTGCTGCCCGGTGAGTTCCTGCTCTCGGGATTCATGGCCATGCAACCAGCCGGTGAGGTCGAACGTCAGGTACAGCTGCTAGCGCACATCAACGACCCCGAACACGTTCGCCGGTACGCCGAATTCGAGCGCTGGTTCCAGCACACCCAGGACATCCCGGGAGCCTTCTACCTGTGGATCGTGGAGCACCTGTTCGCCGGCAACGGCCTGATCAAGGGCGACCTGACGATCGATGGCCGACCGGTCGACGTACGCCGGATCACCTGCCCGCTGATCCTGCTGGCCGGGGCCACGGATCACATCACCCCACCGGCGCAGGTCTTCGCACTTGCGTCGGCTGCCGGTACCCCGGACGAACTCGTCACCGAGCTGACCACTACCGGTGGGCATCTGGGCCTGTTCATGGGCCACGAGGCGCTGCAGCAATTCTGGCCGCGGGCGCTGCGCCCCGTGCTCGAGGCGTCGCTCGCCCGCTAGACCCTGAACGATCTCCCCTTGCGGCCCCGCCGTTCGGTGGAGGCGTCCCGGAACGCCTCGTACACCTCGATGAGAGCCTGTTTGTGCCGGGCGCTCAGCTCCGGGTCGGCTTTGATCGCTGCGGGCACTGCCGAGGCCGGGGCGTCTTCGTCGTCACCCGCGGCGGCGGCGTGCAACTCCTCCGCCGATGTCCGCAGGTTCGCAGCGATCGCCTCGAGTACCCGCTCCGAGGGCGCCCGGAGGCCACGTTCGATCTGGGACAGGTAGGGGTTGGAGATCCCGACCATGGTGGCCAGCTGACGCATCGGCAGCGCCGCGAGTTCTCGTTGCCTGCGGATGATGTCGCCCATGCTCAGCGGTCGCTCCGAGTCCCCCTCGGTGGGCTCGCTCATGACGCCCCGATCCGGACCCGTTGGTCTCCGGCGTACACGTTCATGCTCTGACCGCGCAGGAAGCCGACGAGCGTCATCCCGGACTCCGCTGCCAGTTCGACTGCCAGTGAGCTGGGGGCGGACACGGCAGCGAGAACGGGGATACCTGCCATCACGGCCTTCTGGGCCAGCTCGAAGGAAGCCCGGCCGGACACCATCAGCACACAGCTGGTCAGGGGCAGCTTGTCCTCGCGCAGAGCCCAGCCGATCACCTTGTCGACAGCGTTGTGCCTGCCGACGTCCTCCCGGAGACAGACCAGCTCACCGGCGGCGGTGAACAAGCCGGCCGCGTGCAACCCCCCGGTCCTGTCGAAGACCCGTTGTTGCTCGCGCAGGGTGTCCGGCAGTCCACTGAGGACGGTGCTCGTGACCGTGGTCGGATCCGCTGCCACGTCGTACGCCGACAGGGTGCGGATCGCGTCGATGCTTGCCTTTCCGCACACGCCGCACGAGCTGGTCGTGTAGAAGTTCCGCTGCAACGAGAGATCCGGGGTCACGACACCCTCGGCGAGGGCGACATCGATGACGTTGTAGGTCTGCTTCCCCTCGTCGTCGGTGCCGGAGCAGTAGCGCATCGTCCGGACCGACTCCAACTCGGCGACGATCCCCTCGGTGGCCAGGAAGCCGTGCACCAGATCGAAATCGTCACCCGGAGTCCGCATCGTGATCGAGAGCGGCGTCCCGTCCAGCCGGATCTCCAGCGGTTCTTCCGCGGCCACGGTGTCCAATCGACGGCGCACCGACTCGCCGTCGATCCGCACGATGGCGCGACGACTGGTGACCCTGCCCATGCCCTCAGGTTACGCGGCCGGCACGGCTAGCCTGCTCCATTGTGTGTCGACGTACCTGCGCTCCGGACTCGGTGTGACCCCGCCGTACGGCGCCATCGTGCTGGCCGGTGGTCGGGCCCGGCGGCTGGCGGGTCGATCCAAGCCTGAGCTACGTCTCGGCGGGCGGCGACTGCTCGATCTCGTCCTCGATGCGGTGCCCGACGCCGACCCCCGGATCGTCGTTGGGCCGGAAATGGACCTGCCGCCGAACCTCCAGCGGGTCCGCGAGGAGCCGGCCGGTGGTGGACCGGTCGCCGGGCTCGCGGCCGGGCTCGCCGTCCTGGGACAGGACGTGGAGATGGTCGCGGTACTCGCCGCCGATCTGCCGTTCCTCACCCGGCCGGTGATCTCAGCGCTGTCGGAACGGGTCGCCGACGGCGCCGTACTCGTCGACGACTCCGGCCGAGATCAGTTGCTGATCGGTGTCTGGCGGGTTGGCGCACTTCGTCTCGCGGTGGCTGCCCTGCCGGGTGTCGACGGTGCCTCGCTCCGCGCTCTGGTCGCAAGGCTGGACGTGGCTCGGGTGTCGTGGGATGTTCCCGCGGGTACCCCACCACCATGGTGGGACTGTGACAGTGCCGAGGATCTGCGCCAAGCGAAGGAATGGTTGTGACGTGAGCGATCGACCGAGGATGTGCCGGGTGTCGCATGGGTGAGCTGCAGGAGTGGACCGACCGGGTGGTCGCCGAACTCGGTCTGCCCGAGGGCCTTGACCAGGACGAGATCGACCTGATCCTCGACCTGGCCCGGGATTCGGCGCACGGCGTGGCCCGGCCGGCAGCACCGCTGACGACGTACCTGCTGGGCCTTGCCGTTGGTCGCGGCGCGGATCGCGACGAGGCCGCGGCGCAGATCACCGCGCTGGCGCTCGACGAGGGCACCTGACCCGTATCGCTCACGCTCAGCTTTCCGGACGCAACGCAGGTAGGTCAGTACGGCGGGCTCGGGTCTGCGCCGTCCGCGCGGACAGGTCGAGGTCGTCCGGGTAGGTCACGTCGACCAGCGTGAGGCCGTGCGCCGGGGCGACCGGAACGGCGCCGCTGCGCTCGGTGGCCGCGAGCAGCGACACCGGCCACTCGACCGGTCGCCGGCCCTCGCCGACACCGAGCAGGCAACCGACCAGTCCCCGGACCATGTTGTGGCAAAAGGCGTCGGCCTGCACGGTCGCGACGACCAACCCTCCTGGCAGCCGCTCCCAGTCCAGGACCTGCAGGGTGCGCGTTGCTGTGGCGTATGGACGGTGCTTGCAGAACGCGGTGAAGTCGTGCAGACCGATCAGTCCGGCGGCGGCCTGCCGGATGGCCTCCACGTCCAGCGACCGGGACCAGCCGACGGTATCCAGGCGGCGCAGGGGCGGCACCCCCCAGGGCGCGTCGCTGAGCCGGTAGACGTAGCGCCGGGACAGCGCCGCGAAGCGGGCGTCGAAGTCGGGCGGCGCTAGCGCGATCCCGTGGACGCGGACGTCCGGGGGCAGCACTCCGGCCAGACGCCGGAGCAGGTTCGGCCCGTCCGCCACCCACACCGTCATTGGTACGTCCGCGTGCGCGACCTGCCCGCTGGCATGTACGCCGGCGTCGGTTCGACCCGCCACGGTGAGGTGGACGGGGCGGCGCAGCACCACCGCAAGCGCCGCCTCGACCGTTCCCTGCACCGTGCGCTGCCCGGGTTGTACCGCCCAGCCGGCGAACCCGGTCCCGTCGTAGCTCAGGTCCAGGCGCAGACGGACGAACCCGCCGGTCTCCGGTTCGGAGTCGGCGGGCTCGTCCATGCCTGTGGCCGCTTGCACGTCCGGCAGCTCAGGTCAGCCTTCGGTGTCTTCCTGCTGACTCGGCGGTAGCTCGAACCCGGCTGCCTCGGCGGCGTCGGTGTCGGCGAACCACACCTCCGCGTCGGTGCGGTCGTAGAACGGGCTGTCCGGCACGTGGTACAGCTTCGAGGACTCGTTGCCCTTGACCGGGAATCCAGCGGGCATGCTGCCGTCGTCCAGGGCGGCATGACTGCCCTCGCCGTACGGTGCCTGCTCGTCGGAGTCGCTCTCCTCGACATCCGCGTCGTCGTCGGTGTCGACCTCGTCTTCCAGATCATCGTCGACGACGGCTGTCTCGGCGACCTCGGTCTCAGCAGTGTCCGCCGAGTCGTCGGCGTCGTCATCGGCCGCCGACCCCGCCGCGGTGGCTCCGCCGGTCGCGGGACGGTCCTTGGCGAAGCGGGTGCCCCGAGCCCGCTCCGCCTCGCCCACCGCCTCCTGGGCGACGGTCATGGCCTCGACCAGCTCGATGATCGCCATCGGCGCGTTGTCGCCCTTACGGGGTCCCACCTTGACGATCCGGGTGTAGCCGCCCGGCCGCTCGGCGAACCGCGGCCCGATCTCGGCGAAGAGATGGTGCAGGACGTCCTTGTCCCGGATCGTCGTCATGACGTGCCGGCGGGCATGCAGGTCCCCGCGCTTGGCGAAGGTCACCAACTTCTCGGCCAGCGGACGCAGCCGCTTGGCCTTGGCCTCGGTGGTGGTGATCCGGCCGTGCTCGAACAGTGACGTCGCCAGGTTGGCCAACATCAGCCGCTGATGCGCCGGGCTGCCGCCGAGGCGAGGACCCTTGGTGGGCGTGGGCATGGCTGGTGCTCCTTCAGGTGGGGCCGGACTCGCAGTGCGGTGGGGACCGTGACGAGACTAGAGCTGCTCGGTCTCGGCGTAATCCATGTCGTTGCCGTCGTAGTCGTCGTTGCCGTACGTGTCGACGATGGCGGACGGGTCGAACCCGGGCGGGGAGTCCTTGAGGGCCAGGCCCATCTGGTTCAGCTTGACCTTGACCTCGTCGATGGACTTCGCGCCGAAGTTGCGGATGTCGAGCAGGTCGGCCTCACTGCGGCTGACGAGTTCACCCACGGTGTGGATGCCCTCGCGCTTGAGGCAGTTGTACGAGCGGACGGTGAGGTCCATCTCCTCGATCGGCATCGCGAAGTTCGCGATATCGGCGGCCTCTGCCGGGCTCGGCCCAACCTCGATGCCTTCGGCCTCGATGTTCAGCTCACGGAACAGGCCGAACAGTTCGACCAGCGTCTTGCCTGCACTGGCGATCGCGTCCCGGGGGGTGATCGACGGCTTGGTCTCGACGTCGACGATGAGCTTGTCGAAGTCGGTGCGCTGCTCGACGCGGGTCGCCTCGACGTTGTAGGTCACCTTGAGCACCGGTGAGTAGACCGAGTCGACCGGGATCCGGCCGATCTCCTGCCCGGACTGCTTGTTCTGCGGCGCGGGCACGTATCCGCGGCCCCGCTCGACGGTCAACTCGATCTCGAGGCGGCCCTTCTTGTTGATCGTGGCCAGGTGCAGCTCGGGGTTGTGGACCTCGACTCCGGCCGGCGGCGCGATGTCCGCGGCCGTCACCTCGCCGGGGCCCTGCTTGCGCAGGTACATGGTGACGGGCTCGTCGGAGTCCGAACTCACCACGAGGCCCTTGAGGTTCAGGATCAGCTCGGTGACGTCCTCGGTGACACCGGGGACGGTGGTGAACTCGTGCAGGACACCGTCGATGCGGATGCTCGTGACGGCGGCCCCGGGGATCGAGGACAGCAGGCTGCGGCGCAGCGAATTGCCGAGGGTGTAGCCGAAACCCGGCTCCAACGGCTCGATGACGAACCGGGAGCGCAGGTCGTTGACCGCTTCTTCGGTCAGGGCGGGGCGCTGAGAAATCAGCACAGGTGGTTCCTCTCTGTTTCAGGCGACCGCTATTTGACGCCTGGGTTGGTGCGTCCGTCCGCTGCCTCTGTACGCAGCCGACGGGTTGTAGCCGGGAACAGGGTCCGTTGAAACCTGCCCCGATTGAAACTGGCCCTTTGCAGGGGTGCCAGCCACGGCACTTACTTCGAATAGAGCTCGACTATGAGCTGTTCCTGGACGGGCGTGTCGATGACCGCGCGCGCCGGTAGTGAGTGGACCAGGATCCGCATCTGCGAGGAGATGACCTCGATCCAAGCGGGCACCGGCCGCGAGCCGGCCTCGGCCCGGGCGACCACGAACGGCGTCATCTCCAGGGACTTCTCCCGGACCGAGACGATGTCGTTGTCGGTGACCCGGTACGACGGGATGTCCACCTTGCGGCCGTTGACGAGGACGTGCCCGTGCCGGACGACCTGTCGGGCCATGTCGCGGGACTTGGCGAAACCGGCCCGGTAGATGACGTTGTCCAGCCGGGACTCGAGGATCTGCAGCAGCACGTCGCCGGTCTTGCCCTGCTGGCGGTTGGCCTCGGTGTAGTACCCGCGGAACTGCTTCTCCAGGACGCCGTACACCCGCTTGGCCTTTTGCTTCTCCCGCAGCTGCAGGAGGTACTCGGAATCCTTGCTGCGACCCCGCCCGTGCTCGCCCGGCGGGTACGGCCGGATCTCGATCGGGCATTTGGGCCCTTCGCACTTGCTGCCCTTGAGGAACAGCTTCATCTTCTCCCGCCGGCAGCGGCGGCAGTCGGCTCCGGTGTAACGGGCCATCGTGTCTCAGTTCTCCTTCAGTGCAGCGGTACGGGGCATCCGAACGCTTAGACGCGCCGACGCTTCTTGGGCCGGCAGCCGTTGTGTGCCTGCGGCGTGACGTCCTGGATCGAGCCGACCTCGAGGCCGGTGGCCTGCAGGGACCGGATCGCGGTCTCGCGGCCCGAGCCCGGGCCCTTGACCATGACGTCGACCTTGCGCATGCCGTGCTCCTGCGCCTTGCGGGCGCAGGACTCCGCGGCCATCTGCGCCGCGAACGGCGTGGACTTGCGGGAGCCCTTGAAGCCCACGTGCCCGGCCGACGCCCACGAGATCACGTTGCCCATGGGGTCGGTGATCGACACGATCGTGTTGTTGAACGTGCTCTTGATGTGTGCGACGCCGTGCGCGATGTTCTTCTTCTCCTTGCGGCGCACCTTCTTCGCACCCGTACGAGCCTTGGGAGGCAACTATCTCTCCTAGCGATTCATTCGAACAGTTATGAAACAGAACGGAGCAAGATCCGCGGCGAGGTCGCGAAGCGACCCGGGGCTATTTCTTGCCGACCTTCTTGCGGCCGGCCATCGTCTTCTTCGGACCCTTGCGGGTGCGGGCGTTGGTCTTGGTGCGCTGCCCGTGCACGGGCAGTCCGCGGCGGTGCCGGATCCCCTGGTAGCAACCGATCTCCACCTTGCGGCGGATGTCGGACTGGATCTCGCGGCGCAGGTCACCTTCGACCTGGTAGTTCTCCTCGATGTAGTCGCGCAACCGGACCAGGTCGTCGTCGCTGAGGTCGCGACTGCGCAGTTCCGGGCTGACGCCCGTCGCCTTGAGCGCCTGCTGGGACCGGGTCAGCCCGATTCCGAAGATGTAGGTGAGCGCGATCTCCATCCGCTTGTCGCGGGGAAGGTCGACGCCGGAGAGACGTGCCATCTGTCGGGTACTCCTCGGTGCTTCGCGGAGGTCTGTCGCGTCCCTTCCGGTGGTGCCGCCTGGACGGCAACTCCGGCCCCGGCCTCCGACCAGGGGTCGGGCCCCACGTGCGGGGCCCCGGGAAACGATCGTTCGGTGCGGCCGCGATCAGCCCTGGCGCTGTTTGTGCCGCAGGTTGTCGCATATCACCATGACCCGCCCGTGCCGGCGGATCACCTTGCACTTGTCGCAGATCTTCTTGACGCTTGGCTGGACCTTCACCGTTCTCCTACTTGTAGCGGTAGACGATGCGACCGCGGGTCAGGTCGTACGGCGAGAGCTCCACCACGACCCGGTCCTCGGGCAGGATGCGGATGTAGTGCTGGCGCATCTTGCCGCTGATGTGCGCAAGCACCTTGTGCCCGTTCTGCA
>JACCXW010000126.1 GCA_013696785.1 Geodermatophilaceae bacterium
GCCGGGGAGCGTGCGCGCACGCATCGCGGCGATGAGCGCCGCTATGTCCGCCGCGGACGGCCGCTGCACCGCGGTTGCAGCGCTCGTCCGCTGCCAGCATCCCGTCCGCGGGCTGTTACCTCCCCGCGAATTCATCCAGGCGGCCGAGACCACCGGTGCGATCGTCGACATCGGCGCCTTCGTGCTGCGCCGCGCGTGTGCGGACGCAGCGGATTGGCCTGAGAGCGACGGGGCCTGGCCGGCAGTGCATGTCAACGTCTCGCCCGCACAGCTGACAGACCCGGACTTCGTCGGCGTCCGCGGCTGCCTGGAGCAATTCGCGATGGGGCCCAAGCAGCTGGTCCTTGAGATCACCGAGTCGATGGTCCTGGACTCCCCTGTCGTTCGCGCCACCCTCGACGCCCTCGTCGCCATCGGCGTCGCCATCGCGATCGACGACTTCGGTACCGGCTATTCGGCCCTGACCATCCTGCGCACCCTGCCGCTGGACATCGTCAAGATCGACAGGTCCTTCGTCTCCGGCTGCTCCACCAGCACCGCCGACCATGCGGTCGTCGAAGCGATCGTGCAGATGGCCAGCAGGCTCGGACTGCAGACGGTCGCCGAAGGCGTCGAGCGGTTGGAGCAGCAAGACTTCCTCCGCGCCGTCGGTGCCGACGCCGTGCAGGGCTTCCTTCACCAGCGCCCGGTTCCGGCGGCTGAGATCGCCCGCTGGCTGCGAGCCCAGCCGACGTCTCGACCCGGCATCCCGCGCCCGATCATCCCGCTGATCACGCGCCGTGCCGGCCGGACCGAAGGGCCGGTAGTTCCCGGCCGTGAGCTGCGACTCGTCGTCCGGTACCGCCGCGTTAGTGGGCTTACTCCGCAGCACTCCGCAACCGGATCTTGGCGAGGTTCTTCAAAGCCTCGCGTCGGCTGAGCCCGCTCAGCCGGTCCCCCCGCGCCGCCACGTAGCGCTCGATCTCGTCGGGATCGATCCAGGCGTACTGGCGCAGCGCCCAGCCGATGGCCTTGCGAATGAAGAAGTCACGATCATCCAGGTTGGGCTCGATGCAGGCGTAGAGCAGATCGAGATCAGCCGTCCCCTTCGCGACCACCTGGCAGATGATCGAGGTACGCCGCCGCCACCGGTCCGGATCCGTGCTCCATCGGCGGATCAGCGGCTTGAGCTCGTCGGGGTACGCCGAGACCATCGGGCCGATGCGATGGATCGCTACCGCATCCACGTAGTCCCACCAGGCACCGTCGACGACCATCTCGTCGTAGATCGGAAGGCACGCCGGGCGCTGGTGGTCGCGGTAGTAGCGGTGTCCTGACAGCGCGATGGCCGCGTATCGCTCCTCGCGGTAGCCGGCCTCGCGCCACAGCGCCAGCACCGTGTCCCGCCAGGCGTCGAAGCCGACCAATTGATGGTCAGCGAACACGCGTCGGAACAGCCTGTCCTGCCCGGGTGCGGGCACTCCGCGGTAGGGCAGCGCCGACTTCATGTAGGCCCGCATTCCGGCCGCCTTGCTCTCGTCGGCGAGCTCGGCCAGACCATCCCTGACTGCCGATACGAGCGACGAGTCGATCATCAGCGGCGGGCACGCCCCGCCCTACGGGCAAGCGCGAGGGCAAGGGCGTCCTCGGCGAGTGCGACCGGCAGGTCCGGGAGGCCGCGCTGCTTCGCCGCCTGCCGGTACCGCAGCCCAGCCACACTGCCGACAGCGGCGCCGGCGAGACCGGCCAGTGCCGCGGCGGGTCGGCTCCTCCCGTCCCTCCAGGCAAGCGCCGCCCCACCCGTCGCGCCGAGCACGAGCCGAGGGATCAGTGCCTGCATAGCGAGTCGGCTCGGCGCACTGGGCAGCTTGTCTCCGACGAGTTCGCCCAGCACGAGCGCTCCGGTGACCACCCGTCCCGCGCGAGTCTGGACCGCACCGACCAGCCGGGGCTCACCGCGCAACCTGTCACCGTAGGACACCCCCGCCAGGCCAAGGCTGGCGCGGCAGCCGGTCGCGACCCCGAGCAGCAATGGCCTCGTCACTCCTGAGACGCGCATGGTCTCGTCCTTCCCGTCCGTGTCGGGCAATCATGGCCGTACGCCGACGACGGGCTGGCCCCGGTACCGGCCAGAACGCCTTACCGTGCCGGCCCGTCCCAGTAGGCCGGCCGCTGCGGTCAGGACGGGCAGCAGCCACAGTGCCGCCGGCAGGCTGGACAACTCGGCGAGCCCACCGATCAGCGCCGGCCCGACGATGAAACCGACGTACCCGCACGTGGAAACGGCGGCGATGGAAGGCCCAGACGAAGCGGGGCCGTCCCCGGCGGCGCTGAACAGGACGGGCACCATGCACGACAGGCCGAGACCTAGCAGTGCGAAACCCACCACCGCCGCGACGGGTTGCGCGACGAGCAACCCACCTGACATGCCGAGGCAACCGACGGCGGCCAGGATCCCGAGCGTCCTGCCGCGTCCCCATCGATCGGTGAGCCGGTCGCCCGCGAGCCGGCCGATGGTCATCGTGATGCTGAACGCGACGAAACCGGCGCCGGACAGGCCGGGCGAGCTACCGAGATCATTGCGCAGGTAGACCGCGCTCCAGTCGGCCGCCGCCCCTTCACAGACCAGTGCCGCGAAGCTCGCCGCACCGAGGATCAGTAGCCCTCCGGTGGGACGTGCGAACAGCGGATCCGGCGCGCCTTCGGTCGCTGGATCGGGAAGCAGCCATCGGCTCAGCGGCCAGATCACCGCGAGAAGTACGAAGCCGGTGGTGGCCAGGTGTGCGGCGACCGGGATCCCGGTAGCGGCGGCGACGCTGCCCAGTATGGCGCCGAGCAGACCGCCGAAGCTGAATGCGGCGTGCAGCGAGGACATCGTGGGGCGGCCCCTGGCCCGTTCCACGGTCACGCCCTGGGCGTTCATCGCCACATCCAGAGCGCCGAAGCCGATGCCCCAGCCGAACAGCGCCGCCCAGAGCAGCGCCAGGTTGGGCGCGAGCCCGATCAGGAACGGCGTCATGCTGTACAGGGCAAAAGTCACCCGTGTCGCCGGCGCACTGCCGTACCTGCTCGATGCCGCTCCAGCCAGCGGCATCGACAGCAGCGACCCGGCGGCGGGGGCCAGGAGCGCAAGGCCCAGCTGTCCGGGAGTCAGCGCCAGGTCGGCGCTGACGTCCGGGATGCGCGGCACCCACGAGCCGAAGACCAGACCGTTTGCGGCGAAAACCACCGTCAGCACCCACCGCGCTCGCACGCGAACACTCAACCACCCGGTTGACCCGCCGTTCATTCAAACCGTGTTGGATGACCCGCGAACCTATGCAGAGGAGGCGGAGGGTCACAGTGCTTCAGGATGACGGCCGGATCGTCGTATCCGGCCTCACGAAGAGCTTTGGACAGGTCAAAGCCGTGGACAACCTGTCCTTCACGGTCGAACCGGGGTCCGTCACCGGATTCCTCGGCCCCAATGGCGCAGGCAAGACGACGACGCTGCGGATGATCCTCGGTCTGGTCGTCCCGGACGGAGGGCAGGCGACGATCGGAGGGAACCGGTACGTCACCCTCCGCCAGCCGATCAAAGAAGTCGGGGCCGTCCTCGATCCCACCTTTCATCCCGGCCGCAGCGGTCGCAACCACCTGCGCGCCTACTCCGCAGCCGCGGGCCTTCCCGACAAGCGAGTCGATGACGTGCTGGCGCAGGTCGGTCTGGCCACTGCGGCACGGCGCAAGGCCGGCGGCTACTCCTTGGGAATGCGACAACGGCTGGGACTGGCCACGGCGCTACTCGGCGACCCGCAGGTGCTGATCCTCGACGAGCCGGCCAACGGGCTCGACCCAGCCGGCATCCACTGGATGCGCGGGCTGCTCAAGAGCTTTGCCGAACGCGGAGGCACCGTTCTGCTGTCGTCGCACCTGCTGCACGAGATTGAGGTCATCGCCGACCATCTGGTCGTCATCGGCCGCGGCAAGATCGTCGCCGACGGGAGCAAGGCCGAGCTGCTCAACGCCGCTGGCACATTCGTGCGCGGCACCGACC
>JACCXW010000168.1 GCA_013696785.1 Geodermatophilaceae bacterium
ACACGTTCTTGCCCAGCGCCCTGGCGGCGTCCTCGTCCTCCCGGATGGCCTTGAGCACACGTCCCCAGGGGCTGCGCATGAGCAGCCAGGTGATCAGGCACAGCAAGGCGACGAGGGACCAGCCCACCGTCATGACCCACAGGTCCTTGCCGGAGTAGCGGATCCCGATGAAGCTGAAGCGATCGGCCGGGTCCCACGGCGCCAGCAGGTCGAAGGGTCGGGCGAACTGCGTGATTCCCTGCGTCCCTCCCGTGAAAGGCGACGCAAAGACGGAGCGGACGATCAGGTTCAGGATCTCCGCGGCCGCGATCGTGACGATGGCCAGGTAGTCCGCCCGCAGCCGCAGCGTCGGCACCCCGAGCAGCAGGGCGAACACGGTCGCGGCCAGGATGGCAAAGAAGACGCCGACCCCGATGGGCAGGTCGAGGCGCGTCGTAGTGATGCCGACGCTGTACGCACCGATGAGAGCGAACCCGGCCTGGCCGAAGTTGAGCAGTCCGGCGTACCCGAAGTGGATGTTCAGGCCCATGGCGAGCAGCGCGTAGAACACGGCCAGCGGGCCGAATGCCGCCTGCAGGCTGTTGGTCAGGATTGTTCCGAACTCCACTGCTAACCCACCCGCTCCCGCGCTCCGAGGATTCCGCTGGGACGCACCACCAGGATGACGATGAGCAGCAGCAAGCCCCCCACGTTCTTCAACTCATCCGGGATGACGAGGGTGGACATCTGGACGAAGACGCCGACGATCAGGCTGCCGACGAGCGCGCCGTACGCCGTCCCGAGGCCACCGAGGGTGACCCCGGCGAACATGAGCAGGAGCAGTCGGAAGCCCATGTCCCATGCGACCTGGTCCGACAGGCCGTAGAGCACCCCGCCGAAAGCCGCCAGCCCACCGCCGAGCATCCACACGAACAGGATGACGCGGTCGACGTTGATGCCCGAGGCCGCTGCCAGGTCGCGGTTGTCCGCGACCGCCCGCATCGCCTTGCCGATCCTGGTGCGCTGCAGCATGAGCGCCACGCCGACGAGCACGACCACGCTGAGAATGATCGACGCCAGGTCCTTGTCCGTCAGCGTGATGATGCCGCCGAGGTACGGCTTCGCCCGCTGGCTGGTGTAGTCGGAGTACGCCGTCTGGCCGCCGCCGAGCCGGATCAGCAGGACGTAGCGCAAGACGATCGACAGACCGATCGAGACGACCAGCATCGCGATCAGGCCGGTTCGTCGCCGGCGCAGAGGTCGCCAGAGGAGCAGGTCGTTCAGGCCTCCGAATGCAGCGCCGACGATGACCGCCATCACCGTGGCCCAGATCAGCTGCACGCCGAACGACACGTTGATGATGAAGGCGACGGTGGCCCCCACGGCGACGAGCTCGCCGTGGGCGAAGTTCGTCAGTCCCGTCGTTCCGTAGATGAGCGACAGCCCGATTGCGGTGATGGCGATGATCAGGCCGAATCGCAGTCCCTCGACGAATCTCTGCAGGACCGTGATCGTCGAGCCGCCGCCCTGGCCTACGGATCCGTCCGACAGCGCAAAAGCCACTCGCTGTGCCCTGCCGGCGCCGACGGTGACCGGGCGTTCGGTGGACGCGGACGTGACCCCCTCAGGCAGTTCGCCGGCGTCGATGCTGGCCACATAGTCGCCCGCGCCAGGCAGATCGATCTCGAACCGGCCGTTCTCGTCGGTCTGGTCGTCGCCGACCTCGTCACCGTCGGCGGTGGTGACGGTGACCGTCACGCCCTCGATCGGGCCGCTGGCTCCGGAGGACAGGGTTCCGACGATCTGCTCGCCCTCGGCGCTAGCCAGTCCACTGAGGACGGTCAGCAGCGCGGCGAACGTGAGGATCACGACAGAGACGAACCGACGAAGCACTCGGGTCCTCCACTTCGTCGTTGCGCGGACCACGGCGTACGCCGCACTCTCATACACACGGCAGGCGGAACCCTAGCCGAAGGATGCCCTACGGTGGGACAGGCGTGAGTGAGACGTTCGGCGGTGTGAGCAACGGGTAGAAGCTTTCACACGGCGCGGGGGAACACTGGTCAGGCTTCTCCCACGTGTGGTTACCTGTCCGCCGACTGCCCCTTCCCGAGTGGAGGTTCGATGGGCCGCCTCCTTGTGCGGGTGCGAGACGCCGCTCCCGAGGACATCGACGTCCTTCTCGGCTTCGCCGCGCAGGTCCTGGACAGCGGCGAGACAGCCGATGTCAACGCTCGCTCTCCCATGGTGCGCCTAGCCGAGGGCGTCTTGGGGCATCAGCTCCGGGAGCGCTACGCCCGGCTTTTGGCCGATCGCGAGCATCGTGTCGTCCTGGCGGAGTCCGACGAGGGCAGACCGGCCGGCGTCGCGGTGTTCTCCGTCGACATGATCAGCGCGCTGCTGGCCGTTCCGGTGGTGTACGTCAGCCACGTGGTCGTCCCCGGCCTCGAACGTGACCGGGCCGTGGGACGCGCCCTCGTCGAGGCCGCGACGACGTTCGCCGAGGAGATCGGCGCGGAGCATGTGATCGTGGGACTCAACCCGGGTGGCCGGGAGAGCAACCGGTTCTTTGCCCGGCTCGGCTTCACCCCGCTGATCATGCGCCGGATCGCGAGTGTGCCGACGCTGCGGCGTAGCCTCACCGACGTCCCCGTCAAGAAACCGCGCCCGCTCGGGTCCCGGCTGGCCAGCCCCCGAC